>JBEIEG010000087.1:0-9414 GCA_040383035.1 Hyphomonadaceae bacterium
GCGCATAGGACGAAGGGTGCTTGGTGACTGACGAGTGCATAAAGACCTGCGCCGAATAAAGGTGCAACGACAAATCCAGCCCCATTAGCCGCAACCACCAGCCCTGCGACACTTCCCTGATCATCTTGGCTTACGGCGAGTGAAGCTCCACCGGTAAATCCCGGGCGCGCCAAGCCAAAGCCCAGTCCAACCAAGGCTTGCGCGACCGACAGGGTACCAAAACTATCACCAAAAGCGGTCAAAGCAGCGCCCGCACCGGTTATCAAACAACCCCAAATAATCAAGCCGCGCGGGGAAAGACTAAGGCGAGGGATCAGAACCAATTGTGCAATGATTTGCGCCATCGCCCCAAGAGCCAAGGCCACGGCACTGAGTGTTGCCCCTTCTCGGGGCGTTACACCCAGTCGGTCAATAAAATAGAAGGAGACTTGTTGAAACATAACGGCGGTAACGGCAGACAAAATCACACCAAACAGCAACCACGGACGAACAGAAGGGTTAAGTGCCAACCGCCAAACCGAAGAAGGGGCCGCCGATCTTTTAGCGGCTGGAGTAATTTCGATATTCGGCAAGAAAAAGCGGGCCGATAAAGCGCCGATAATCGCCAAGGTCGTGGTGGCGAACAAAGGTGCCAACAAGCCCATATTGGCAATCATGCCTGCTGCTAAGGCAGGACCGGCTGCGGACCCAAAAGCAAAGGCAGAGGTGACGGCTGCAATTTCTCTGGTCCGAATTTCCGGTGTGGTGGTGTCGGCGACATAAGCCTGCGCGGCTGGATTGGTTGCAGAGCCAAAAGCACCAAAGATTAAGCGCGCTGCCGCCAAACCCAGAAAAAGGGTCAGCCAATGGAAATGATCCATCAAACCAATCGCTGCAATCCCGGTGAAGGTGCCGGTTGATAGCGCATAAGCACTTAGACCCATCACAATCATCGGCTTGCGGCCCTTGTTGTCGCTCATGCGACCCCAAACAGGACTCGTCAGCACCCATAGAAGGGCCGACAGAGTGAAGATCGCGGAGACAGACCAATCCGGCATACCGGTTTCGCGCGCGATTGGCGGTAGAACCGCAAACAACATCGAATTCCCAATTCCAACAATTGCGAGGCATGCGAACAAAAGCCGGTACGTCTGTTTGGGATTGTTTGGATTGTGACTTTGGTCGGCCATGAGGCGGCAACTCGTCTATGTTTGATTGAAGCCGGAGTGGAGCGGGCCAAAGCCTCGAAGGGTCATTCTTCCATGCGACGTTTCTCGGCAATCGCCAAGTCAATTCGGCATTTGATCGATCATTTAAAGACTTCAAAAACCTTTTTTGCACCGCCTGTTAAGTCTTGTCCTGTAAGGATGCGAGCAAGCAGTTTGAGTGTCTGGTGCGACTTAGCACCGTTCGATTACTCCAGAATGGGTTAAGCACTATGTTTCTCGTCGTCGGTCTCCTGATCGTTTTTGGCATGGTCTTTGGTGGGTTTGCGCTCGCCGGCGGCCACTTTGATGTTATTATCGCGGCAGCGCCGCTCGAGTTTATGATGATCTTTGGTGCCGCAATTGGCGCATTCGTCATTGGTAACTCACTTGACACCATAAAAGCGACGGGCGCTGGCATCGGTAAAATTGCCGGTGGTCCAAAGTGGAAAGCGCAGGATTATCAGGATCTGCTGGTCCTCTTGTTTGCATTGACCAAAACCATGAAGGCTAAGGGCGTTGTGGCCTTGGAAGCCCACATCGAGAAGCCAGAAGATAGCGCAATTTTCAAGCGTTATCCCAAGATCTTGAAGGATCACCACGCGACCGACTTCATCTGCGACACCTTGCGCATGATGACGATGAACTTGGATGACCCCCATCAGGTCGAAGCTGCAATGGAAAAGCAGTTAGAAAAGCACCATCATGAGGCTCATGGCCCATCGCATGCCCTACAATCCATGGCAGACGGCTTGCCCGCTCTGGGGATTGTGGCGGCCGTTTTGGGTATCGTGAAAACCATGGGTGCCATCACCGAACCCCCAGCAGTTCTGGGTGGCATGATCGGTAAAGCGCTAGTCGGCACCTTCTTGGGTGTGTTCTTGGCCTATGGTATCGTTGGCCCGATGGCGACCCGTTTGGTCCAGGTCATCGATGAAGAGCATCAATTCTATAAGATCATCATGGACGTTTTGGTCGCCCACTTGCATGGAAATGCTGCGCAAGTGTCGGTAGAAATTGGCCGCGGCAGCGTCCCTAGCTCGCTCGCACCGTCTTTTGCCAAGCTGGAAGAGGCCCTCAATAATATGCCGAACGATGCGTAAGTGATCTAATTCCTCAGAAAAACTAGATTTACTTGTGGTCGATTTGACCTATGCTGCGCTCGTTTAAAGCTTGGTCGTTAGTGTTAAGCGATTGATATTGCTTTTAGTTAACAAGGATTTCCACCCGCAGCAGCTATGCCGTTGCGGGTATGGACACGGCATTGTTACGGCAAAACCGCATAGCAGACTTGGCAAAAGTTGCTGATGGAACGCTATTGCTTCATGACGAGACACCTTCTAATGAACCGGTCACTGCGCCCGAGACGAGGCGTTCAGGGCAAAGAAGGAATTTAGACATGATCGAGCTCAAGAAGCTTTTCGCAGCAGCAGCAGTTGTAGCAGTTCTCGGCGTTTCCGCATGCGGTAAGCCAGCTGAAACCACCAACACCGTAGACGCAGCAGCTACTGAAGCAGCTAACGTTGTTGACGCAGCAGCTACCGAAGCAACCAACGCAGTTGACGCAGCAGCTACCGAAGCAACCAACGCAGTTGACGCAGCAGCTACTGAAGCAGCTAACGTTGTTGACGCAGCAGCTGGTGAAGCTGTGAACGCAGTCACCGAAGAAAAGAAGTAAGTCACTTACTTTCGCTCAGGCGAAAGTAGATGCGCGAAAGGCCGCCCAATGGGCGGCCTTTTTGCGTTAGAGCCCTCTGAACATTCGGGCGCTGAGATCAAGGAGTGTCGAAACACCGTGACCACCCCTGCATCACGCCTGCCCCCTGAGCCCGACATTTCATTCGACGACAGAGGGCTTATCTTGGGTGAAGCCTTTCAAGACAGCTATTTTTCCCGCGATGATGGCCTCGAAGAAACGCGTAAAGTGTTTTTGGAGGGTTGCGGCCTGCCTGAGGCTTGGCAATCGCAGTCACATTTCACAATTGCAGAACTAGGCTTTGGCACGGGGCTGAATGTGCTGGCAACTTGGGATTTATGGCGCAAGACCCGCCAGCCCGGCCAGATACTCCACTTTATCACCACTGAAGCCTTTTTGATGGCGGCAGACCATGCAGCGAAAGCCCACGGTCACTGGCCAGAACTAGCCGACCTTTCTGGGCGAATTTTGGCGCGCTGGCCTGTGCGGGCCTTTGGCAACCAGCGCATCTGGTTCGACGATGATGGGTTCTGCTTGACGATCCTAATCGGGCCCGCGTTGCGTAGCTTGCAGGCGATGGACTTTAAAGCCGATGCTTGGTTCCTGGATGGATTTGCACCAAGCCGCAACGCAGACATGTGGTCGCCAGAGCTTCTCAAAGAAGTGGCGCGACAGTGCGCGCCCGGTGCCCGGCTTGCGACCTATTCTGTTGCCGGGGCCGTCCGCCGTGGTCTTGAGGCCTGCGGCTTCAATGTCTGCCGTCAGCCGGGCTTTGGCTCAAAACGCCAACGACTGGAAGCGGTTTGGCCTGGTAAGCCGGAAAGCGCACCTGCCAAGCCAGCCTCTGTCATGGTAATCGGTGGTGGCATTGCCGGGGCCGCAGCTTGCGTTGCCTTTGCGCGTAGAGGCGTTCGGGTTGAGCTTGTGGACGGAGACCCTTGCGGCCAATCCAAGGCTAGCCATAATCCGGCAGCTCTGGTCATGCCCCGCTTGGACCGCGGCGATACACGCGAAGCGCGCTTTTTCCGGGCCGCGTATCTTTGCGCGACCAGCCTCTACACGGGTTTGGGCGGGGAGATTTTTGCGCAAATGCAAGTTCAGGAATTGCCTGGCGATGACCGTGACCGCGTGCGTCTCGAAGACTTGGCCCAGAACCCACCCTTACCGCCCGAACTCCTAAGCAAGTTAGCTGATAGTGGCTTGCTTCATCGGACCGGTGGCTTGGTCTACCCAGACCGACTGTTGCCCTGCCTAAGCCAAAATGCCACCCGTCACCCGGTGACGGTGGCCGGACTACGTTATCAGTCTGGTCTGTGGCAGGCCTTAAATGAAGCAGGCGAGGTTTTGGCCGCGGCGGAGGTTTGCGTCATGGCCTCTGGCACGCAACTAGACCGATTTGTGAAGCTGGACACAGAATTGGAAGGGCGTGCTGGCCAGATCAGCTTAGCTCAAATCGAGGGTCCGCTGCCCGGAACAGCGCTAGCGGGCGGTCCTTACGCAGCGTCATTTCACACCCAACTCTTATTTGGCGCAACCTTTGACCCGTGGGACTTGAGCCGATCAGACAAGCCCAGCGTGCTCGCATCGGGCCATCAACAGAACCTAGACTCCCTGTCCAACATCGCACCAGAACTTTCCGCCCGCATTGATATTGCCACCGCCTTTGGCCGTTCCAGCGTGCGCGTTGCCGCCAAAGACCGCCTGCCAATTGCCGGTGCCGCTTCACCAAAAACAGGCCAAGAGGGACCAGGTTTCTTTGTGCTGGGGGCGCTGGGCTCGCGCGGGTTTACCACCGCGCATTGGTTGGCAGAGCATGTCGCGTCCCTCGCTTGTGGCGAGCCTAGTCCGCTGGAGCGGGACGTGGCCGCAGCGGTAGCGCCTATGCGCTTTGAACAACGGCGTCAGAGAGGTCAAACGCATCGCCAATTCTAGAGGGGTAAGCCGCCAATACGATACGCACAGCCTCGTCGGCAATGCGAACTTTCTCACCTGACTTTCTCGCTGTCGCACTGATGAATAGCCCATACCAAATTGTCTGATGTTCGATATAGGCGCTTAGTAGGCGAAAGGCTTCCTTGACCCGACGGGGGTCCAGCACCCCCCCAGTTGCACAGGCCTTTAGGGCGGGCATGCACATTTGCTCAAGAGCAGACCGGAGTTGGCGACACATCATTCGCCGGAACGAAATCGGAATGCTGGTGTGCTCAACTGGAGCCCTGATCAAGTCTCGAAACAAAGGCGAAGCACAAAGCTTTTGATAGTGATCACAGGCTTTCAAGAGCTCACTCACCGGATCGCCCTCCAAGGCCGAGGGCCGAGCAAGTATTTTTAGTTTTTCAATGCCGTGTGCCAACACGGCGCAATACAGGGTGTCCTTGGACCGGAACGCTTTATAGATCGACGCCGTTGAGATTTCGCTGCGGGCGGCGATGTCGCTGACCCTCGTATTCACAAAGCCAAATTCCAAAAAGAGATCCCCTGCAACTTCAAGGATGTTTTCAACTTGTTGGCATCGCATCAAATCTTCCATGGTTTCTCCTCAACCGGACTCTTCACAACCCTTAGTAATTCTAAAGTCAATTTCTGTCAAAATTTTGTTACCTTAGGTTGGTGCCTACCATCCGTAATTGGTTGGAAAGAAATTTCTGCGACTTAGAGCCATGACAAACTTGGCTTTTCCCAGCAATGAAGAGGACTCGGAGGCCCTGCCAGACGATGTACTTTTTCTGGATCGGCGGCGCGATGAACGCGCTCAGGCTTTCCTAGGGATCCATTTTTCAAGCTTTAGCCCTGAGAATCTGCTGCGACGCGTCGAAGAAATAGGCACCGCCAAGCGGCCCTTTGTCTATCTGTGTACGCCCAATGTCGATCATTTGGTGCGCCTAGACCGTGAGCCAGAGCTACACGACCTCTATGCGAACGCTTGGGCGAATGTGAATGATAGCCGAATTCTAGAGACTTTGGCCGAACTATCCGGCTTGGCCTTGCCCGCTTGCCCGGGCTCTGACTTGACCCAAGCCCTGTTTGAAAGCTGTATTGACCCTTGTGAGCCCGTTGTTGTTATCGGTGGCACAGAGGACGTGATTGAAGCTGTTCGTGCGCGTTATGGCTTGTCCGATCTGCGCTGGCATGCTCCGCCATATGGCTTGCGCACCAATCCAGACGCGATGGCAGAGGCTGCAGCTTTTGTTGCTGCTAATCCTGCCCGGTTCACCTTCTTGTGTGTCGGCGCGCCCCAACAAGAAATGCTAGCCAAATTGATCCACACACAAGGACGTGCCGTCGGTATTGGTCTTTGCGTCGGTGCATCAATCGACTTCCTGTCGGGCAGTCGCAAGCGCGCCCCCCAATGGATGCAGCAGTCGCGCCTCGAATGGTTGTTCCGTCTCTTGGACGAGCCTCAAAAGCTATGGCGGCGCTATTTGGTTGAGGGACCAAGGATTTTTAAGATCTGGATGACCTGGCGGAAGAGCCGCTAAGCCTTACAAAAAGCCGTGCTCGCCCATCCAGTCTTGGATTGTCGCAACCGCTTCGGCAACTTTGGCTGGTTGGCCGAGATAATAGTGGGTCGCCCCATCAATGGCATGAAAGCGCGGCGTGACTTGGGTGAAGCCCGCCCGGATCCGTGCCGCATGCGACGGCGTACAGGCATCATCGGCCAAGTTTTCCACCACCAAGGCGGGCACCGTGACGTGAGCCGCGCAGGCGGGGCCATCAGCCCGGCTTTCCTCAGACCATTGCGACAACCAAGACCGGAGGCTTGAGTAGCGCGCCAGATGTGCGGGGCTCATATTCACCGTCTTTGGGTCGCCCATATAGCTCCAGTTTGGCCGCCTTTGGTTGGGGTCAATCGTAGGGTCCAGCCAGCGCAGATCTGCCATGGTGCCGTGAACCACAAAGCAGTGCTCACGATTGACCTCACCATACTTCTTAAAGTCCTCCAGCCTTTGGCGCACGTCCGCCGTGATGCGGGAAATGCGGTCGCGTTGTGCTTTTCGGTAGAGGGCTTGGAAGGCGTCTGAGTAGGGGGGTTGATGGGGTGCATCTGGCGCGTAGATATCCAGCGCCGCATCTCGCTTGTCTGGATTAAGTTCATCCACGATGGCAGGATCAATCCATTCCGACAAAGTAATGGCGCGGCTCACATGGGCAGCCAGTTGCATCACTCCGTCGGCGGGGATCAAGTCAGCCCCCACAATATCTACCAGATCGCCAGCTGGGGTTGCCTCGATCGTTGGGTTTTCAGCTTGGGATTGGTAGAAGAGTGAGAGCGAGCCGCCACCGGACCACCCGGCCAGCACCACTTTCTCAAAGCCTAGGACTGTCTTGGCGTGACGCACATAGCGTCCCAGATCAATCAGTACCTTCTCCATGATCAAGGCCGTGTCATTATGGGGATAGCGCGACCCGCACGTCATGACAGGGATACCAGCATGAGCCAGAGCAATTGGCATGGGCAGATAATTCATCGTGCCTGATGGGTGCATGAACAAGACGATGGTCTTACACGGAGGGCCATCCTTGGGCTTTAGGAACTGCCCCTCACACAGCACCCAATCCTGATTCCCGCCATAGGTTTCTTTGAAGCCAGACTGGTCCTGAAACATCAAGGTGACCGGCAAACGGTCGATGGGATAACGGGTCACGCTCTCGCCTTTCTTGCAACCAAGGTGCGACATAGTCTAACGCCACACGGGAAAGACCTCGCAGGCTTTGAGGCTTGCAGGGAGAAGCGCGCACAGGCAAGAACAATCTCATGCAACGCTTTCCTTTTTTCTTCGCACTGATGGCTGTTATAGCAGCGGCACTGATCGGTATCGCAGCCCTACCCTTGGCCAAACAGCAGGGCCAAGCCGTGGACGGTCGGCAGACCAATTTGGGCTGGGTGGTTGAAGGGGCGGAATTGGCCCAAGTCCGGCCTGCAGACGGCTTCCCAATTATGGCACCTCCTGGACCACGCGGAGACCTCGAGGGTGTCCGCATGACGGCGACCAGTGCCTTGGCGCCCGATGCCCGATTTTCAAAAGGCGTCCGTCTGAACTTTGGCGACGCCTTGGCCACCCATGTTGCCGGGGGTGCCACGACCGTGCGGGTGATCGTCAAGTCCACCGCGCGCTTACCTGCTAAGTCCATGGCGATTGGCTTTGTCACCGAAGGCCCCGTCACGTGGAGCGAGCAGGCCATTGGGCCAGCCTTCACCAGTGTGACCTTTACCTTACCCGCAACCAACACCAAGCCACGCGCCCTTGCGATCTGGCCCAGCGCGCAAGGTGGCGAAGGTGGCATTGAGGTCAAAGCCATCATCTTCACCAAGACCGACACTGCCCCCGCCCTTCCAAACTAGAACCAAAAAGCAGGAAAGCTTTCCCCATGAGCCAATCACCCGCCATTCTTGCTGCCCTCCGCGTTCTGGATGTAGAGATGGAGGGTCTGCGCCTTCTGCAAGCCTCGATCGGGGCGGAATTTGCCGCCATCGTTGAAAAGGTCGGCACGATGAAGGGCCGCTTGATCTGTGCAGGCGTTGGCAAGTCGGGCCATGTGGCGCGCAAGATCACCGCAACTTTGGCCTCCACGGGCACGCCCAGCCAATTCATCCACCCGACGGAGGCCAGCCATGGCGATATGGGCATGATTGGCAGTGATGACATCTTGCTAATCCTTTCCAAGTCCGGCGAAGTGCCCGAGCTTTCGGACATGATCGCCTATGGAAAGCGCTTTAAAATCCCCATCATCGCCATGACCGCCAATGCCGAATCCGTGCTGGGCAAGGCCGGCGATTATCTGATGCTCTTGCCAGAAGCGCCAGAGGCCTGTGGCGAGACGCGCGCTCCTACCACCTCGACCACTATGCAGATCGCCTATGGCGACGCTTTGGCCGTCGCCCTCTTGGAGCGCCGAGGTTTCACCGCCAGCGACTTCCGCGTCTATCACCCCGGCGGCAAATTGGGCGCGATGCTGAAGTCCGTCGCTGACTTGATGCACAAGGCCGACGAACTGCCCCTTGTGCGCGAGACCACGCCGATGATGGAAGCCCTCCTTATCATGACCGCGAAGCGCTTTGGCTGCACTGGCGTGATCGACAGTCAAGACCGCTTGATCGGCATCGTCACCGATGGCGACGTGCGCCGCAAAGCCGGTGCCGACTTCGCTTACCTGAAAGTGGGCGACGTCATGACAGCCAGTCCCATGGTCGTCAGTCCTGATGCGCTAGCTGCCGAAGCCCTCGCCGAACTCAACCAATCTGGCCGCTCGGTCGTGTTTGCGGTTGATGATCAGGAGAAGCCTGTGGGCATCTTGCATTTGCATGATTTGTTGCGGGCGGGGGTGATGTAGGGATTAGCGCGACATCAGGGTCGTCACGTGTCCTCCCCTCGCCCCCAAGGGGGGAGAGGGGGGAACACCCATAGCCCCGCGCGGAAAACCACCGGGGGTGCACCTTGTAGAGGGGCCGGGGCGCGTGGTGCGCGCCAGATGAGGTGGGCCAGATTAACGGACTGGCCCGGAATACGACGCAAACCATGCGCCCCGGCTGAA
>JBEIEG010000088.1:0-9402 GCA_040383035.1 Hyphomonadaceae bacterium
CATCTGGCTGTTGGAAACGCGCACATCGGTGAAATAGACTTCGTTGAAGTTGGACCCGCCCGACATTTGGTGAATGGGGCGAACTTCGATGCCGGGGCTCTTCATATCGATAAAGAACATCGACAAGCCCTTGTGCTTGGCTTTGTCTGCATTGGTGCGCACCAAGACGATGCCCCAATCGGAATAGTGCGCACCAGAGGTCCACACTTTCTGACCATTGATTACCCAATCATCGCCATCGCGAACGGCCTTGGTTTTAAGGCCTGCGACGTCAGACCCGGCAGAGGGCTCTGAGAATAACTGGCACCAGATTTCTTCCCCGCGAAGCGCAGGGCCGACGTGACGCTCTTTCTGGGCGTCGGTCGCAAAGGCGATCACGGTGGGCACGCACATGCCAAGGCCAATGGTGAATGGCCCAGCTGGGGCGTCAAACTTGCCTTCTTCTTGGCCGAAGATGACCGAGAAAATCGGCGCGAGGCCCTGCCCGCCTTGCTCTTTCGGCCAAGTAATCCCGGCAAAGCCGTTTTCGGCTTTGGCCTTTTGATAGGCCTTAGCTGCCAGCATATATTCCTTGTCGGACAAGCGCTTCTGCAAGCTCTCCGTCTGGCCGGCTCTAGGTTCTAGTTGAGCGGCCAAAAAGCCCTGAGCACGTTGGCGGAAGGCTGCTTCTTCTGGGGTATCATTGAAGTCCATAAGTATCTCCATCCATCCAAGAGTTAGGCCGCGTTACGCATTTCAAGGCGGCGAACAAGTTTTTCTTTCCACAAAGATGGCGCACCGGCCTGAACTGCCAAGAGCTTGGCGCGGCGATAATACAGGTGGCAATCGACTTCCCATGTGAAACCCATGCCGCCATGGGTTTGGATGTTCTCCTTGGACGCCAGATAATAAGCGTCACAAGCGGCAATACGAGCGGCTGCGGCTGCCAGCGGTAATTCCGGTGCGTCGCTGCTGAGTGCCCACGCGCCATAAAACGCATTCGAACGGGCAATTTCGAGCGCAACATACATGTCGGCCAATTTGTGCTTGATCGCTTGGAAGCTACCAATTTGGCGCGAGAAAGCATATCGGCCCTTGGCGTAATCGGTGGCCATATCGAGACAGGCTTGGCTTCCGCCAATTTGTTCAAACGCCAGCAAAACCGCCGCGCGATCATAAATGCGTTGCAAGAGCGCTTCGCCGTCACCGGCTTCACCCAAAAGCTGGGCTGGGGCTTTGGTGAAAGTTAGCGTCGCGTGCGAGCGGGTTGGATCGAAAGTCTTGATGGCCTTGGCTTCTACGCCCGCTCCGGAAAGGTCCACAATCACGAGAGACGTGCCGTCCTGATGCTTGGCAAGTACCAAAGCATGGGTGGCACAATCGCCATCAGTCACCGGCACTTTCATGCCCGTGACGCTGGTACCGTCAAAGATTGTTTTGAGATTGGATGCCCGCGGCTCGCCAGGGCCTTCAGAAGCGGCGACACAACCAATCACGCCACCTTCGGCGAGCTTGGGCAGAATTGCGGCTTTCTGTGCATCTGTGCCAGCAATCTTGATGGCTTCAGCGAAGAAATATACCGTCGACGCCCACGGTACAGGGGCCAAAGAACGACCCATTTCCTCAGCCAGAACGCAAAGCTCGAGTTCGCCAAGGCCCAAACCACCAAATTCTTCCGGAATGGCAGCCCCCAGCCAGCCCATCTCTGCAATGGCCTTCCATAAACCGGCGTCATGGGATTTTTGCTCGTCATTCAACACCGCGCGAACGACCGTCATGCTGGACTGTTCCGACAAGAACTTGCGCGCTTGTTCTTTCAGATATTTTTGGTCGTCAGAAAAATCGAAATTCATGTGACGTGTGCCTCCCAAGGTCGCAGCAACAGCTTACCCGTCACCGCCTATTAGTTTGGCAATAGCATAAGCAAGTTTACGTGGACGGAAAGCCGTCACCTTAGGGAAGATAGCGTAATTGTGCGCAGTAACCGCAGCCCGCTTAGATGCTAAACCCATTTGACGGGCGTGGCAGCGGCGAGCCAGCCGTAGATGTCGGTTGTCGCAAGCCTGCAGCAGCACCGGCCGCCGCAGCCAGTTTCTGTTGAGACGAAGCTTCGGCCAACATGGTTGGCTGTAATGGTTTCTCCAACTCTCGCATGCCGCGCAAACGCGTCGCAATCAGGCGGGGATCGGCTTCGCCTGTCTTGCGTGCATTGGAATTGGGATCCGTAATGTCTGTCCCCGCCGCGCGTGGCAGTTTTGCAGGCTCTTGATGGGTGAATTTGAAGCGCATCGTCGTCGCCACCGCTTCGCCGAACACGATCGCTTCCGCATTATCCAATGCCGACAGAAAGGAAATTGTTGAGCCACTGGAATCGGAAATGGCAGAGCGGATAATCTCTTGGTCCCTATCATTGGCCAAACGCATCGCAAAAACGGTCGAGCATTGCGACAAGATGGTGGGATCAAGCTCGCCAGGTCGCTGGGATACCACCGCGATGGAACAGCCGTACTTCCGACCTTCTTTCGCGATCCGGGCAATCGCACGCCGGGTCGGGATAAAGCCTGCGTTAGGGTCTTGCGGCACATAGCGGTGGGCTTCTTCGCAAACCAATAAGACGTGCAATTGGCCTTCACTAGCATGGGCCACATCAAAGCACAGACGCGCCAGAACCGACACCACGGCATTTGTGACATCCGACGGCAGTCCAGACAAGTTTATGATCGAAACTGGCTGGCCCTCAGCAGGTAGACGGAACAAGCGCGCCAGAATTGGCGCAAAATTGTCTTCCGCGCCTCCTTTGGTGAACATAAACCCATACCTCGGATCATTGACCAAGGCGTCTAGTCGAACACGCAAGGACTTCAAATGTTGGCGTTCATGGCGGGGGCTCAATAAACCAATGTTCTCATCGATCAGCTTGAACAATTCCGAGATTCGGTAGGGCATCGGACTGTCGGCATTCAAGCCGCCAACATCTAAAGCCTTGCGCACGAGCCCAGCAGCAGTTGCACCAGTCTTCTCATTCTGGAAATTGGTTTTGGCTTGCGCCAAAACCTCCCGCAGAATTTCTGCCTCCTCTGGTATGGTTCTGCCTCGGAAGATCACATCCTCGAGCTCTTCAAACCGGAATAACCAGAAGGGCAATTCAAGTGTGGTGGAGTCCAAGACTTGAGCGAGCGACCCAAAGGCACCTGAGAATTCATTGTGTGGATCCAGAAGCAGCACCCGCAACTCGGGCTTCACACTCAAACATTGGCGCACCAACAAAGTCAGAGAGCATGACTTACCGACCCCCGTGGTCCCCACAACAGCGAAGTGACGTGTCAAAAGGTCATTCACGCTGATGGTGGCAGGAATTTCAGCATTTTGAGACAAGCGGCCTACTTCGACCGACTTGCGGTCGCCAAGGTCATGCATGATTTCAAGGTCGCGAGCACGAATCTTGTGGGCGACGGCACCGACTTGTGGATAGCGCGACACGCCACGCTGAAAACGCGTTCGTCCATGGGAATCCTCAGAAATCTCGCCCATCAATTCAACTTGAACGCTTACCGAATTCTGGGCATTCATATCCCAGACTGAACTATCCGTGCGCATCTCGTAGACAAGCGCAACAACCCGAACCTTGCCAACTGTGATCGAAATCAAGCGCCCAACAGCCCAAAAGTCTGAGGATGCTTCGCTTAAGTTATCGGCCTTGGTTGAGATGGTGGCGCGGGCCCCATTACAAAAGGTTACGCGACCAATCATGCGCTCAGTAGGCTGTTCTGTGGCGCGACGTTCGAAAACTTTGCGCTGGGCCTCCGTGTCGTCGCGGCCAATGCCAGCGGCAACCAACCCGTTGTTGACCTGTGCAATCAGTCCAGCGGCGCTGGTTGGATTGAGCGAGCGTGAACTCACATTGGTCGGCATTTGCGCGAGCGATGGCGGGGTTGTTTCAGGGCGCGAACCGGCAGGCGCCGGACTGGGCTCTCCTGTAGAGTGCCGGGGGTCGTAATCGAGCGCCATGATAACCTCACTTATGCAATTCATGCTCACAAGAGAGACTTTTAAGGTTCCAAAGTTAATTTGGCGTATTTTCAGACTATCTAGTTTTATAGGTTCGATATCATATCAGTTTAAAACCGGTTCCTATGTGGGCCAACTAAGGCCAAACAAAAAGTTTTGGACAAGGTGGGCCTTAGCGGGCTAATCCCTTCCTATGCGCACACAAGAACACATCCCCGTCCGTCTCCAAGATTATCGCCCCTATCCTTTCTCAATGTCCCATGTATCGCTGGTGTTTGACCTCCACCCCACGCGAACAATTGTGACATCGCGCCTGATCATTGATCGCAAACCCCATGAATGGGCCGAAGGCGAAGCGCTAAAATTAGATGGCGTGGGACTTGAACTCTTGTCGATCGAAATCAATGGCCAGCCACTATCAGCACAGGATTATCAACTGGATGAAAACGGCTTGACGCTCAAAAGCGTGCCAGATTCATTCAAGCTGGAAACAAAAGTTGCGATAAACCCAGCAGCCAATACGGCCCTGTCAGGCCTCTATATGTCGGCCGGACGCTTCTGCACGCAGTGCGAAGCTGAAGGCTTCCGTCATATCACTTTTTGGCCTGATCGCCCCGATGTCATGAGCCGCTTCCACGTGCGTGTTGAAGCACCTGAGGCGGAGTTTCCATCACTTTTGTCCAACGGCAATCGCGTCGCCATTGGCCGCTATGACGACGGCAGGCATTGGGCCTCTTGGGACGATCCACATCCCAAGCCATCCTATTTGTTTGCCCTGGTTGCAGGTTGCTTTGATACACTCGAAGATCAGTTTGTGACCCGCTCGGGCAGAAATGTTGAGCTTTGCATCTACGTCGATAAGGGCGCAGCATCACGTGCCATCTATGCCATGGACGCGTTGAAGAGATCCATGAAATGGGACGAGGACGTCTTCGGTCGCGAATATGATCTGGACGTATTCAATATTGTGGCCGTCTCTGACTTCAACTTTGGGGCGATGGAAAACAAGGGCCTTAACATCTTCAATTCTGCGCTTCTTTTGGCAGATGAGACCACCGCGACCGATGCTGATTACGAAGCCATCGAAGCGGTTGTGGCGCACGAATACTTCCACAATTGGTCCGGCAATCGTGTCACTTGCCGCGACTGGTTCCAATTGTCGCTCAAAGAAGGCCTCACCGTATTCCGGGATCAAGAGTTTTCTTCCGATCAACGCTCCCGTGCCGTCAAGCGCATCAAGGATGTTAAAGCACTTCGAGCGCGGCAGTTTCCGGAGGACTCAGGCCCCCTCGCCCATCCCGTACGCCCGAAAAGCTATGTGAAAATCGACAATTTCTATACAGCGACCATTTATGAAAAAGGCGCAGAGATCATTCGGGTCCTGCAGACCTTGGTGGGCCGAGATGCCTTCTTGGAAGGGGCAATCCTCTATTTTGCGGAAAACGACGGAACCGCTGCGACGATTGAAGATTGGCTGCACGCGATGCGGACAGCAACCGGCAACCAGCTTCATGGGATAGAGCGTTGGTATGATCAAGCAGGCACCCCCTGTTTGGAAGCCACGAGCGACTATGATGCGGCAAGCCAAAAGCTAAGTGTGCACTTCAAGCAATCCACACCGGACACCCCGGGGCAATCCTCGAAATCTTGGGTGCCTTTACCGATCTCGATGGCATTCTTTGGCCCCGATGGCGCACCCTTGCAGCTACAACTGGCAAATACCGAAGTGGCCGCAGATGATTGGTTGATCCCGATGGCCAGCACCTCTTTAGACCTTCAGTTTGAGGGGGTAGTCGATCGCCCAGTGGTTTCCTATATGCGGGGATTTTCAGCCCCCGTTCGCTTGATTACCAACCACAGCGATGCTGATTTAGCCCTCTTAGCCGCGTGTGACACCGACCCATTTATGAGGTGGGAATCGATGCAGACCATCGCTCGCAACACGTTGCTTTCTGCGGCCAAAAGCCTTGAGGCAGGTCAAGAGCCGAAGATGGCGCAGGACCTTGCCCGGGCATTCCAAGGCGCGCTCACCGATGCCACGCGTGATCCGGCTTTCGCAGCTCTTCTGTTGCGATTGCCGGATGTAAGCGAATTGATGCAGCTACAGCCATTATGTGACCCATCCAATCTTCTGGCTGCCCGCAACTTTGTGCGGCGGCTGTTGGCGGAACAACTCGACGCCGAACTGAGTGCTTGTTTTGCAATCTATGATCCGGCGCAGGCCTTTTCGGCAAGTGCGCAAGCGGCAGGCCAACGTGCTTTGATGGCCTCTTGTCTCGACCTCTTATGCGCAAGCGGAACCGACCGAGCTGCCATGCGCGCCGAGAACACCTTCTTTTCCGCTCGTAACATGACCGACATGATGAGCGCGCTCGATGGCCTCTCGCAATTTGGCGGGCCGCGTTATCACGCTGCTTTGGCTGCCTTCAAAGAGCGGTTTTCAGACAATGCATTGGTAATAGACAAGTGGTTCCGCGTGCAAGCGATGGCCCTATGTGAGGACCCGTTGGCGACCTTTAGAAGCTTGCGGGCTGACCCCGGCTTCACGTTGTTGAACCCCAACCGGGTGCGTTCACTTGGCGGAGCATTTGCGAGCGGAAATCCTGCTGCATTCCACCGTGCCGATGGGGCGGGCTATCAGGCAATTGCGGAGCTCATAGCCGATGTCGATGGTACCAATGGTGCCCTCGCCGCCCGCTTGGGGACGGTGTTTGAATCCTGTTCGCGCGTGAATGAGCGCCGACAGAATTTGGCAAAGCGGACACTACATGCCCTGTTGGACCGCAATTCCCTATCCGCCAATACGCGTGAGATCCTATCAAAAATCTATGACGGCTTGCTCTCCTAACCTTTGGTCTAATTGATCGTTGAGGCGTCCACCAATTTTATTGGCGGCTTTATTGGCGACGAACGGACTATCACGCAGGGCGGCCTGCAAATTATGCGAAAGGTTCACAGGAAGCTGAGCCCTCGCCCTAGACGTCACGTTAAGAACTCCTTTACCCTTTCCGGAATTGGGATTGAGATCTCTCTGATTCGGGTAAGTAAATGGCCAAAGCGGCACCTAAAGACGACGAGATGAGTGGCCAATGGCCGGTCGCCATCACGCTTGTCCTGTGCGCGCTTTTTGCAGCAGTTATCTTGCTTCTGGCCAAGCGCGATTATGATCGCTTTCACCGAGATGCCACCCACGAAGCTGCCACTGAAGCCCGTTTAATTACATCAAAAATGGATGCTGCTATTCGCGAGGCTCGGGCCAGTCTTTTGGCCGCAAGTGCCCTCGGCATGGCCAACGGTCCGACCGTGGCTGCTACCGCGCCGGGCCTACAGGCGGTCGCAAGCTTTGACAGCAAGGGTGTCTTAGTCTCACAAGGCTCTGCTTCGTCTAGCGATATTGGGGCCTTGGCCGCCGCCGCCCAATTGGCCCAGACCGATGGGTGGAGTGGGGCTGTTGCACTTGGTGGGGGTCGCTATTCGCCAGCTATTTCTGTGCGCACCGTCGATGGGGGGGCGTTAGCCGCCTTCGTCACCTTCAAAGGTCTCGATGCCCTTGGCCCCGGCAGGCGCGTTGGCGTTAGTGAGCCAGGTGGCAATCTGATTTCAGTCCAGCCTGCTTTCAAAACGGTCTCGACCCAAGGGGCGCTAATTGCATTCGGCCTCAAATCGCCACCAGCCGCCGGCTCTGCTTTGGGCTTCTATGCCAAAGATATGGATGGTCAAAACATCGTTCTCGGGACGGCTGTGGCCGAAAACGGCCTCACTGCCTTTGTTTCGCGCGATCGTAGCCCCATTGAAGCAGCTTGGCTGCGCAGTGCGATCATGTTCGGGCTGTTGTTTTTAGGGCCTGTATTGGCAGCCGCCGGGATCTGGTTCTTGGTTCAAGGGCAGTCAGAGCGTTTTGCTGCGGCGCGTGTCCAAATGCGCGACGCAGAGCGGCGCTTACGGGTCGCAATTGAAGGGGCCCGGTGCGGCGTCTGGGATTGGGACATAACCAATGACCGCGTCTATCTGACCCAACGTCTGGCTCAAAGCTTTGGTCTTTCAGGTGCCGGGCGATTTGACACCCATGATGTCTTGCAAGCTTTGGGTGTTGAAGATCAGGCCCGGATGCGCGCCGCCTTGGCTTCAGCCGCCCAAATTGGCGTGCTAGATGTCGTGGTAAGAATCACCAAGACCACCGGTGTAACTCACGTCCAATTACGCGGTCGCGCGGCGGTTGATCGCCAGCGACCGGGCAGCATTCGGGCGATTGGCGTGTCGATTGACGTTTCAGAAGAACGTAACTCAGAAGCCCGCGTCGCAGCCGCAGAACGTCGCCTTCGCGATGCGATCGACTCCATTTCGGGTCCATTTGCGCTCTGGTCCAAGGATCGGCGCTTGATTTTGTGGAATGGCGGCTTCGCCAAGACCTTTGGCCTAGACGGAACAATCCTGCAGGCGGGGGCGTCGTACACGGCGGTTTCCGCAGCGGCCGCCAAGCGTGTAAAGTCGCAACGGCCGGACCGCTACGATGAATTGGCCCAAGAAATAGAGCTAGATAATGGTGTTTGGATTCAGCTAGTTGAGCGGGAAACCTCCGACGGTGGCTTAGTTTCTATAGGGATTGATATCTCACCGTTGAAAGAAACCGAAGAAAGCATCATGCGCTCTGAGCGGCAGATGCGTTCGGTCGTGGTTGAGCTGGAGCGCTCGGAGCACAAAGCGTCTGAACTGGCAGAGAAGTATCGAACCGAGCGGCAACGCGCCGAAGAAGCTTCGAACGCCAAGAGTGGCTTCTTGGCCAATATGAGCCACGAGCTTCGCACGCCACTAAACGCGATCAATGGCTTCTCGGAGATTATGGTCCAGCAGCTCTATGGGCCCTTGGGTGACCGCCGTTACCTCACTTATGCGACCGACATTCTCAACAGTGGTAAGCACTTGCTTGAGCTGATCAATGACGTGCTTGACATGGCAAAAGTTGAAGCCGGCAAGTTCAAGATCTATCCCAAACCGATGGATTTGCAGGAAACGATTGAGCAAGCGATGCGCTTGGTACGCGGCCGGTCAGAGGAAAAAGGTATCGCCCTCGTTGGGGAGCTAGCAGAGGCCGGCGATGTGACCGGTGATGCACGAGCCATCAAGCAGATTATGATCAACTTGCTGTCCAACGCGATTAAGTTCACGCCCGAAAACGGTCGGGTTCTGGTCCAGGTAAAGAACAATCTGGATTCTGTGATCATTCGCGTGATCGACAATGGGATTGGCATCAAAGCCGAGGACTTGCCACGCTTGGCCCGACCGTTTGAGCAAGTTGAAAACGAGCATGCGCGGTCTAATCAAGGCAGTGGCCTAGGCCTTGCCTTGTCTCGTTCGTTTGCGGAGATGCATGGAGGCACGTTGACCATTGCTTCTGAAGTCGGGGTCGGGACCATG
>JBEIEG010000089.1:0-9289 GCA_040383035.1 Hyphomonadaceae bacterium
GCCACAGGTGCCAGTCTGATCATCTGGACCACCACGCCTTGGACCATCCCCGGCAACCGCGCCGTCAGCTATTCGCCAGACATCGCCTATGGTGTCTATGAAGTCGAAGCAATGGAAGCTGATCTGGCGTTCGCGCCTTGGGCCGCGCCTGGCGATCGCCTTGTCGTGGCCGATAAACTAAAGGACGACGTATTTGGCGCGGCAAAGATTGCTGCAGCCAAGCGTATGGCAGACTTTGATCCGTCGACGGCCCTGTGCGCCCACCCTTTACGTGGTCAGGGCTATGACTTTGACGTCCCGCTCCTTGCTGGCGATCATGTGACGGATGAAGCCGGCACGGGCTTTGTGCATACGGCCCCCAGCCACGGCACGGACGACTATTTGGTCTGGATGAAGTCTGGCCTGCCCCAAGCCGACATTCCCTTCACCGTGGATGCCGATGGCCGCTACACCAAGGAAGCGCCGGGCTTTGAAGGCTTGGCGGTTCTGGAGCTGGAAGGCAAAAAGGCCGGTAAAGAAGGCCCTGCCAATAGCGCGGTGATCGCGGCTTTGATCGAGGCTGGCGGGTTGTTGGCGCGCGGCCGCCTGACCCACCAATATCCCCACTCGTGGCGCTCGAAAGCGCCCTTAATCTATCGCAACACGCCGCAATGGTTCATCGCAATGGATAAGCCCGTTGAGCATTTGGGTGGTAAGACCCTGCGCGATGTGGCGATGGCCGAGATTGCCGCCACCGATTGGGGCAATGAAGCAGGCTCCAACCGCATCACCGCCATGGTGAGCGAGCGGCCAGACTGGTTGATCAGCCGCCAGCGCGCCTGGGGCGTGCCGTTGGTCATGTTCGTCCACAAAGACACGGCTACCATCTTGCAAGATGAAGCCGTGAATGACCGCATCTTGGCGGCCGTTCGCAAGGGCGGGGCGGATGCTTGGTTCACCAATGACGCAAAATTCTTCCTCGGCGATGCCTATGATCCTGCCGAATATGAGAAGGTTGAAGACATTCTTGACGTCTGGTTTGACTCTGGCTGTACCCACGCTTTTGTGACGCGCAAGCGCTATGGCGAAGATACCCAAGCAGACATGTATCTGGAAGGCTCTGACCAGCATCGCGGCTGGTTCCAATCCTCGCTGCTCGAAAGCTGTTCGACACGCGGCAAGGCGCCTTACAAGGCCGTGCGCACCCACGGCATGATCGTGGACGAGCAAGGCCGTAAAATGTCCAAGAGCTTGGGCAATGGGGTCGAACTGGAAGATGTGCTGCGCCAAAACGGCATGGAAATCCTGCGCCTGTTGTTTGCTGCCGCCGACTATACCAATGAGCTCGCCTTGGGCAAAACCATTTTGGATCAGGCGAGTGAAACCTATCGCAAGCTGCGCAACACCTTGCGCTATATGCTGGCGAGCTTGAAGGACTTCAGCCCAGATAAGGCCGTCGCCTATGCCGACATGCCCGTGCTGGAAAAATGGCTGTTGGGTCGCGCTTTTGAGGTCGGCCAAGAAGTCCGCGCCGCTTGGATGGATTATGACTTCAAGCGCGCTTTGTCGGCGGTGTCAGACTTCGCCAATCTCGACGTCTCCGCCCTATATGTCGACGTCCGCAAGGATGCGCTTTATTGCGACGAATTGGACAGCTTGCGCCGCCGCGCCAGCCAAACGGTGCTGGACCTGTTGTTTGAGCGCATGCTTCTGTGGCTTGCGCCCATTTTGCCGTTTACCACTGAAGAAGCTTGGGGCACCCGCTTCCCAGAGGCTGAGTCTGTCCATTTGCGGGCGCTACAAGATGATCCGGCCGAGTGGCAAGACACCGCTTTGGCTACCCGCATGGGCCATTTGCGCGATCTGCGTCGGGTCGTGACGGGTGCGTTGGAAGTCCAGCGCCGGGAAAAAACGATTGGCTCGTCGCTGGAAGCGGCCCCCGTCGTCTATGTGACCAATGATGCCATTCGTGGTGCCATTGGGCAGGAAGACTTGGCTGAGCTGTGCATCACTTCAGGCCTAGAGCTTCGCAATGGCGACGGGCCAGCTGAAGCCTTCCGCTTAGAGGAAGTCGCAGGCGTTGCGGTCGTGTTCGAACGCGCGCCTGGCGTCAAATGCGCGCGAAGCTGGAAGTTCTTTGATCCTGCAACCGCACTCTCCGGCTTCCCCGACATCACCCCGCGGGATGCGCGCGCCGTGATGGCTTGGGACCAAACGAACCCCGCCTAAGGGAACAACCGGTGAGGACAAGCCTTGCGCCTCTGCGCGGGCCGTGGCACGCCCGTGCCTGTGTCGTCACCTACCAGCCCTTCCCGCCCCGGCGTCCTTGATTGGAGCTTGTTGGCCACTTTGGTCATCCTGTGGGGCTCTGCCTATGCGGGCACCCATATTGGCGTGGAGGTTTTGCCGCCAGCCGTTCTGGTGGCGTGCCGTCTGTGTATCGGGGCGTTTGTGTTGGGCCTTGGCTGTATCGCGATGCGAGCACGTCTACCCCGCTTGACGGATTATAAGACGTGGGGCGTGCTGACCCTGATTGGCGCAACAGGAACGCTTCTGCCGTTTCTCTTGATTTCAATCGCGCAAAAAACCGTGCCATCGGCTTTGGCCGCGATTTATATCGCCGCTGCGCCGTTGACGGTGGCGATCTTGTGCCATTTTCTGGTGCCGAGTGAGCGGCTAAACCTCAAACGCGCGGTTGGCGTGGGCGTCGGCTTTCTGGGTGTGTGTCTGCTCTTTGCACCAGCCTTGTCTAACCACGGCATTGGGGCAACACCTGTCGTGTCCCAACTTCTCTTGCTCGCAGCTGCTGTGCTTTATGGCTCCACCAGTGTGATGGTGCGCATGGTCAATCCAAATCTACATCCGGTGGCCATGAGCTTTGGTTTCGTATTAGTGGCCGCTTTGTTGTCCCTACCGCTGGCAGTCAGCGCTTGGCCAGCAGGCGGGGTACATCTAGAAGCCCGCCATATCTTCGCGATCTTGGGGCTCGGCGTTTTATCAACCGGGGTGGCGAACCTAGTCTACGTGCTAACGATCCGCCGTGTAGGCCCCGTCTTTATGTCCAACGTTGGCAATTTGGCACCCTTCTGGTCGATCCTTGTGGGCGCACTGGCCTTTGGTGAGGCCCTGCCCGCGACAACCTTTGCCGCGCTGGCAATCTTGCTGTTCGGCGTGTGGCTGGTTCAGCGCCAAGGCGCCCGTTAAGACGCCTTCGCGCCCATCCGGCACTTATCGCTGCAATAGAGCACCTGATCCCAATCGCGCGCCCATTTCCTGCGCCACGAAAAGGGCCTGCCACAAGCTTTGCAGGGCTTATCGGGCAGATTGGATTTCGCGACGACTTTACCCTTGGCGTTTTTCACGGTCCACCATCAAGGTTTGCAGGCGTGGGCGCACCTTCAAGAATTGGCTATAAAGCCAATCCAGAAACGGCAAAATCAGGGGCAATTGCGCCAGATAGCCCAAGGGCTGAAACGGTGTGACTTGTTTCCACATGGCCGCAAAGGCCTTTGCGCCGGAGATCAAAGGTCCACCTGTCTCTTGTGCATGAAAGCGCGCCAGCATCTCCGCCCGGTTTAAGGGGCAAGTGCCATCCCCAGTCAGATCGACAAAAGCAATTCGGCCAGCCTTTCGATCTAGCCGTTGGTAGAGCGCGATCTCGGTCCGGCACAAGGGGCAGTCACCGTCAAACCAGACGGTCAAGCGAGGCTGGCCCTTGCCTTGAAGGCGCGATTGGATCATCGACGCGCCCCCTTTGACAGAAAACAGCGGCAGCGCTGATACGATGTTGACGCGCTGTCAGGATTTCGCCAAGCTATTGCAACTAGGTGTATTTGGTACCCCCAAGAACAGAGGTCGATCCCGGTGCAGGTGCTGAGAGCCATGAAATCCACTTCCGTTTCTGCAGAGAAAGATAGGTCAGAGAGCCCCGAAGGCAACCAAGCGGGCAAGCGCGAACAAACTAAGCTTGCCAACCGTGCGGCCATCCTTGAAGCGGGCCGTCAGATTTTTGCTGAATTGGGCTATGAAGGTACTACGGTGCGCGACATCATTCGGCGCACCGAGCTCGCCTCTGGTACTTTCTACAATTATTTCAAATCGAAAGAAGAAGTGTTCCACGCCTTGCATGACGATGGGCTGGCACGCTTCAAGCCGCTTCTGCGCGCAGCCCGCGAAAGTGCTGGACAGGATTTCCAAGGCTTTATGATCACAGCCTTTGGGGCCTATTTCAACTTTCTGCTGAACGATCAATCTGTCGACCGGGAAATGGCGGCGATGCCGGATTGGACTCGAGTCCGATTCGATACGCCTGAAAGCCTAGCCTTGTTTGACGAACTGAAAAGCGACATCGTCGCCTTTGCCACCGAGTTTAACCTAGACCAAGTCGACCCTGAACTTCTGACGGCATCTTGCATCGGTATTGCGCAAGAGATTGGCGACCGCCTTTTGCGCGGCAGAATTAAGGACATTGAGGCAGCGGCGCGATTTGCCGCCTATTTTGTGCTGGGTGGATCTCAGCGCGTTCAAAGTGAGATGCAAGCATGAACCTTCAGAAGACCATCATCAATTTGCTGCTGAAACTGCCAGACCCGATCCTTGTTTCCATGTCTGGCGGCGCACCTGTCGTGCGTGATGGCAGGACTTTGGATGCCCGTTTTCAGTTCATCGCCCATAGCGTGACAAAACGGGGTGCCCCACCTGAACTGACCAAGGAATTTGCCCGTCAGGGGACAGAGATTTTGACGGTGCTTTTTGGTGGGCCATTGGAACCAGGCGTCAGCTGTCAGGACCGCACGCTAGAGCTTGCAGGACGCACGATCCAAGCGCGCAGCTATCGTCCCTCGAACCAAAACCCGCAAGCACCCCTGATGGTGTTCTATCACTTTGGCGGTGGCGTGGTTGGAAGCCTTGAGACTTGCCACGCCTTTTGTTCCATCCTCGCCAAGATAATTGGCTGCCCTGTTTTGTCGGTGGATTATCGCCTAGCGCCAGAAAATCCTTGGCCAGCTGGCCTCGATGACGCCATCGACTCCTTCCTATGGGCGCGCGACCATGCGCAAGAATTTGGCGCACCGGCTGGCGTTGCAGCCGTTGGCGGCGATTCCATGGGCGGCAATTTCAGTGCGATCCTTGCCCAAGAGATGCAAAGGCGCGAGCTGCCGCAGCCCTTCCTGCAGCTTCTGATTTATCCCGCCACCACGATCCTAGAGACGGGAGGCTCCATGCAATCCTGCGCCGATGCCTATCCGCTGACGTCCGATATCATGGCTTGGTTCATGGCCAATTATTTGCCAGATCCAAATTTGGGTGAAGATCTGCGGGTCTCCCCCGCTTTGGCCCCAAGCTTGGCTGGCCTTGCCCCGGCTGTCGTCATCACGGCAGGCCACGACCCCCTGCGAGATCAGGGCCAAGCCTATGCTGAAGCCTTAGAAGCGGCAGAAGTTAAGGTTCATTACCAATGCTATGACAGCCTTGCGCATGGCTTCACTGCCTATACAGGCGGCGTTGCGCAAGCCGATCGTGCCTGTCGCGAAATTGCTGGCGTGGCTGCCCGCGCCTATCGCGCCATGGGTGGCTAGGGGATCATGCGCGCCTTTGTGTGCCATGCCATTGGCGATGATTTGTCTGGGACTGGGCTGGCCGAGATAGCCGCGCCTCAGCCCCAAGCGGGCGAAGTATTGATCAGAGTTAAGGCCGCGAGTGTCAATTTTCCTGATATCTTGATGTGCCAAGGCAAGTATCAGTTCAAGCCAGACCCGCCTTTCACCCCGGGCCTCGATTGTGCAGGCGAGATCGTCGCCTTGGGCGCGGGCGTGACCGATTGGGCGGTGGGCGACGAGATTGTCGGTGGTGCCCGCCTCGGCGGTTTTGCTGATTTTGCCGTGCTCTCTGCTTCCGCCATCCAGTTGAAGCCCCCCAATCTAAGTTGGGAAGAGGCCGCAGCCTATCAAGCAGCCTATCTGACGGCCTATGTGGCCTTGGTCCGCCGGGCTAATCTACAAGCGGGTGAGACGCTTTTGGTGCACGGCGCAGCCGGGGGTGTGGGGCTGGCAGCGGTTCAGTTGGGCTTGCATATGGGTGCGCGTGTCATTGCCACCTCGGCCTCGCCGACGAAATTACAAGCGCTGCGCGATCTGGGGGTTGAGCATACGCTAATGGTTCAAGATGGCTTCCGCGAGGCGGTGAAAGCCCTTTCGGGCGGCCGTGGGGCCGATGTTGTGTTTGATCCGGTTGGCGGCGATATCTTTGATGAGAGTGTTCGCTGCATGGCATTTGATGGCCGCCTGTTGGTCATTGGCTTTACGAGTGGCCGTATCCCGACCGTTTCGGTCAATATGCCTCTCATTAAGGGCTTCTCAGTCATGGGCGTGCGAGCGGGCGAGTATGGTCGGCAGTTCCCCGAGCGTGGACGCGAGAATGCAAAAGCGGTCTATGATCTGGTTGCGGATGGTAGTCTCAAACCGCATGTCGGCGCCGTCTACGCCCTGACCGAGGTGCGTGCAGCGTTTGATCTAATGATTGCACGCCACCTTGTCGGCAAAGCGGTCATTGTGCCTTAACGGGCTTTAACCCAAGCTAACTTTGGCAATGACTTCCTCAAGCCCGCTCACCACTTGGTCGCGCATGCGGGTCTGGAGGTTTGGCGTCTTGAACAGAACGTCGATCGCATTCAAATGCGTCTGGATCACATCAGGGCGCACCGTTTCAGGCGTGCTGGCTCGGTTGAGGTAGCTCCGAAGCAATTGCGCAACGCGGGAGACATGGAAGTCTTGGATCTCGTCCGAAATCGAATGAACTTCGCCAACAGCCCGCAGCAAGAGCGGCATGATATCGGTTCGGCCATCCTGCAACGCGTTGACATGTAAGCCGATTCTGGCAACGGCTAAGTTCATGATCGAGCGCATCGACTCAACCATTTCTTCTTCTGTGGCGACTTCTAACGGATCGTCAAAGCGACGATAAGGCCCTTTAAAAGTAGGCTCCGCGCGTCGACGACGGCAAGGCCCAGAATAGCCTGGATCATCAATGAAGTTACGAGGCCGCTCGATCACTTCGCGCAAACGATCACAAACCGACTTCACCGAAACAGGTTTCAGAATGAATTCATCTACCCCGGAATTGCGCGCAAACTCGATTTGGCTCTTGCGATTATTGGCGGTCACCAAGATGATAGGGGTCACCTTCAGGACACTATCTTCTGAGGCGCGCACCCGTCGGGTCAGTTCAATGCCATCAATATTCGGCATCATCCAGTCGGTGATTAAGATATCAGGTCGGACTGAGTCAAAGGCGTCGAGCCCATCTTCCCCATCGACCGCCACCGAAACGCTGCGCACACCTAGATTGCGCAATATCTCAGTCAGCAAAACGCGAAAAAATGGCTGATCGTCGACCACAAGGATCGACAACAAGGACAAATCTAGCTGCTGTGGTGTCCTCTGTTTGAGCGGCACGCGTGAAGTTCCCCATATTCAGCGACCAATCTACTCAGTTTGGAGTTAAGATCGCCTTACCAAGGACGCGAGCTTCCACACTTGTTACTGCCAGAAACCCACCTATGGTCGATCAGCTGATTTGGTCATGTCTGCAACAGCGTCGCGCTTTACCCGCGCAATCGCGTCGATCACGGCTTGGCCATAGATCGGGCCAAGGATGGTTGTATGGCTGGCAGCCTCAATATTGATCGACGATCCTCTTTTGGACAGGCGCGCCGGGCGGGCTTGGGCCTCTTTCCAAGCATTTCGACCAGCCGATACAGGCCCCGCCGTAACGGTTGCAACTGGGATGGCCTCTAAATAGCGATCAGCGGCGATCGCAGCCTCAGCGCCATCGATTGTGGCTGCAATCTCAGCAGCGGACGCACGCATATGGGACGGCGCGCCGAACATGCGCCGCTTCTCCCGCAAGGGTGCACCGCTCAAACCAATTCGATTGGCGTAGAATGGGGCCAAGGGCTTCACAAGGCCAAACTGGGCAAAACCCGCGCCGACGCTGGCTAGCCTCTGATAGCGCTTGATCCAAATCTGGGCCTCAGGGATTGAGATTGCGCTGGGGTCTGCTGCGTCGATCAAAACGAGACCGACTACGTCTTGTGGATTTTGGCTGAGATAGGCGCGCGTCAATAGCCCGGCCATGGAGTGGCCGACCAACACATAAGGACCCTTCTCGCCCGCAGCATTCAACAAGGCCTTGAGTTCGCTAGCCATTGTGGCAGGGTCACGGGGTGCTTTTGAAGGTTCAGACCAGCCCATACCCGCGCGGTCATAGGAACAAGTCCGCCCGGTCTTGGCCACTTCGGGCTGTAGATAGCCCCAATCAGCGGCTGCGGAGTAGGCACCGGATTCAAAGATAATGGTCGGCTCGCCGGGGCGCGCCTCACCCTCACAGACCAGACGTTGCTTGCGGCCTTCGACCTCAATCAGAACCCCGCGAGGTGGGTTTTTCCATCCCCCAGCTGCCATGGCTAATCCCGTCCCTGTCCAAGTCAAAACGCTCGCCAACAAGACGAGTCCAACCCACCGTAATGCTGTTAAAAGCAGTTTCTTCACGACTAATTCAGCCCGCCAACGGCAGTTTTTGCGCCAAAAGCGACAGCCAGAGTCGGACCCGCTTTTCGTTCACGCCCATATCCCGAATGCCGTATTTGGAGCGCGAAAAGACGCAAATGGAAGCTTTGCCTTCCCCTAAATCGACGGGCATGGCGGTAATCCAATCGGGAAACCCGACCAAGGCTGTGCGTTGGACCGCCTCAATTTGGCCGTCTCCCTCGCGGATGTCTGACACGCGGGACTGGCTGCGCGCAATCTCCAGCCAGGCCTCGCGGACTTGGTCGATGCTGGCCTGAAACACGCCAGACTGCAGGTCAGGCGTTTGCGCTGCCTGAAAGCCCGAGGGCAGTGCTAAGCATTGATTGGGTCTTGAGATTTTCTTGAAACGGGCAAAGTCGAGCGGGAATTCTTTAATCATACAGTGTTCCTTAAAGGGCCGAATCTAAACGGCAAGGTGTGTCGGCTAAAGGGTAATGACAAGGCCTTCTTTGGCTGAAACCTGATTATCCAACAAACGCTTCCAAGCTTCTTGGGCCGCATCGAACCCCTCGCTCTCCACCACGTCGAGCCAAGCCCGCGATTCATGGGCAAACCTGTTAAATGCTGCATCAACCGCGCGGTTAAACTCCGCCCCGCCCCAAGCAGCGCTCAATCGGGCCATATGGGTTGGCGCAAAGAAGAATTGTGGCTTGGGGCCCGGCAGAGGGGCTGGCGAAGCGTTGCGCTCTGCATCCCAATGTGCGCCACCGACGATGATGGAC
>JBEIEG010000090.1:0-9244 GCA_040383035.1 Hyphomonadaceae bacterium
GTCGATTGCAAACCAAGCACCACAGAGCATCTTGAGCTTGTTCCGCCAGTAATCGGGTAACTTAGGTCCAGTTCAGGCCGGACTTACGAAGCTGTCGAGCACTTTTTTCTCGCCAGATTTTTCAAACTGAATCGTCAGTTTCGATCCCTCGACATGGCGTACTGCGCCATAGCCAAATTTATCATGAAAAATGCGCTGGCCAACTGCATAGGTGGCATCTTTAACCCCAGTCCGCGCCAGAAGTTTGGCTTCGCCATCAATGATCGGCCCACCAAACCCTTTTGCCATGCCTGGTGCGAGCTTGCCTAAAGCGGCAGCGGCCTGTGCGCGCTTCCAACCTGGACTTTCATAGCCTGTTCCAAAGCCATTCCCGGGCTGGGTTGAAAGCGGACCATAGGCCGCAAACCGCTCTGCCGCGCCACCAGTGCCTTGATTGAAATAGCCTGTATCTGAGACCGCATCGACATGGCCATCGGGGAGTTCATCGACAAAGCGGCTAGGTAAGACGCTATTCCACCGCCCATAGATTTGGCGATTGGCGGCAAAGCTGATACGGGCACTTTCCCGGGCGCGGGTGATACCAACATAGGCAAGGCGGCGCTCTTCCTCCAAAGCTTTATCGCCCTTTTCATCCAAAGCGCGCCTAGATGGAAACACTTCTTCCTCCCACCCAGGCAGAAATACCAATGGCCATTCTAAGCCCTTCGCGGCATGGAGGGTGAGAATTTGTACGGCATCGCCTTCTTCAGTACGGTCGAGGTCCATCACCAATTCAATATGCTCAAGATAGGCCGCCAGCGTATCAAACTGGCCCATCGAGCGGACAAGTTCTTTCAAGTTATCTAGTTTGGAAACCGACTGGGGATTTTTGTCCGCCTTTAGCATATCGGTATAACCACTCTCATCCAAAATGAGCTCGGCCAATTCCGTATGGGGCAACTCCAACGACTTTTTGCGCCAGTGCTCTAACTGATGGATAAAGCGGGTCAAACCGGTGCGAGCAGGACCTTTCAGTTCGTCGCTACCCAATAATTGGCTCGCCATGGTGAACAAGGGAACGCCAGCAAGACGGGCAGCCGTACCCAAACGTTGCACACTCGTATCGCCAATGCCGCGTTTGGGCACGTTGACGATACGCTCAAAGGCCAAATCATCATCGAGCGAACGAATGAGACGCAAATAGGCGTGCGCATCACGGATTTCCGCTCGTTCAAAAAAGCGCGGTCCACCAATAACCTTGTAAGGGATTTGCAACATCAGGAATCGTTCTTCAAAGGCGCGCATCTGCCATGAGGCCCGAACCAAAACCGCGCTTTCATCATAACGGCGGCCTGTGCGACGCCATTGCTCAATATCATCAGCAATCAAGCGCGCCTCAGCCTCTCCATCCCAAATCCCGCGCACCAACACCCGGTCTCCTTCCGGAATTTCGGTCCAAAGGGTTTTGCCAAGGCGATTTTTATTGCTTGCGATCAAATGGCTTGCCGCCGCCAAAATATGCGGGGTTGAGCGGTAGTTCCGCTCCAAGCGGACGATTTTCGCACCTGGAAAGTCATGTTCAAAGCGGAGGATATTGTCGACCTCCGCTCCGCGCCACCCATAAATCGACTGGTCATCGTCACCCACGACGCAGATATTTTTCCGCTTGCGCGCCAAAAGGCGCAGCCATAGATATTGGGCGACATTGGTATCCTGATATTCATCGACCAGAATATATTTAAAGCGATCGTGATACTCTGCGAGCAAGTCTGGTTCTTTCAGAAACAGACTTATGGTTTCCAACAAGAGATCGCCGAAATCGACGCAATTGAGCACTTTGAGGCGGGATTGATAAAGCGCATAAAGTTTAGCGCCCTTACCATTGGCAAACAGAAATGACTCCTCCGCCGGCACTTTATCGGGCGTCAGGGCACGGTTCTTCCAGCCATCAATCAAGCTTGCAAGGAACCGCGGCGTCCAGCGCTTTTGGTCGATATTTTCAGCCTCAATCACCTGCTTCATCAAGCGGATCTGATCGTCGGTATCCAACACAGTGAAGCTAGGCTTGAGGCCCACGAGTTCCGCATGGCGACGCAGGATCATCGCACTTGTAGAATGGAAAGTACCAAGCCAACGTAACCCTTCCGCCGCTGGGCCGATTAGAAGCTGGGTGCGATCGCGCATTTCGCGCGCGGCTTTATTGGTAAAGGTAACCGACAAGATTTCCCATGGCTTTGCCCGCCCCGTCACCAGCAATTGGGCCAAGCGAGACGTGAGCACCTTGGTTTTTCCGGTACCAGCGCCCGACAATACCAAAACCGGGCCATCTAGGGCTTCGACGGCTTCTCGTTGCTGATCATTGAGGCCCATCATCCAAGTGTGTTCATTCCCTCCATCTGCCCTATTGGATGAGCCCGGCGCACGCGCCATCGCACGTTGAGAAATTGTCAAGGCGGGCTGAGGAGAATGGGGTTCACTGGACATGGCGTTGATTCGCTAGGATAAGAACGATAAGCGAACATAGGGATTAAATGTGCGCTTGTCGCGTGGTTCACGCAATCGCGCCTGTGTGGGGCGATAGGCCACTGTTTTGCCGCAAAATGGATTATGACAGGCATGATGATACGCAACCTCCTCCTGACCAGCGCTTTATTCTGCTCCATGGCTGCATCGCCTGTTCTTGCACAATCCATCAGCACCATTGAGTCCGCGCCTTTACAAGAAGTTGGCCCGTGGGGTGCTGCTGCCTTGCCCCTCGGTCTTGAGCGCCTCGACAGCGGCCTTTGGCAGGGCGCTGATCCGGTCACGTTAGCATTAGCCTTTGATCGAATTGGTCCGGATTTGCGCTTTCCCTCCCTACAGCGCCTAGTCCGCCAAGCAGTGTTTTCAGGCGGTTCTGCCCCGGTAGGCGACCTAGATTTAGCGCGAGCGCGGTTTCTTGCTGCCAATCGCTTAGGTCCCTCAGAAGCTGCAATGCGCTTATTTCAAACCGTGCCCCGCCTGACCGCCGACCCAGTCTTAACCAATCTTGCCATTGATGCCGCTTTCCGTGCAGGTCGAATCGATGAGGCCTGTGGCTGGGTTGCTGCACCGGGTCTAGACGAAGCCAATGGAACCAGTTCGAGTTCCAGTTGGATGGAGACGCGGGCCACTTGTTATGCGCTGAATGGAGAAGCCGCTGCCGCCAATCTCTCGGTTGACCTTGCTAGAAGCAAGGGCCAGACCGATACATGGCTAGGCCGTGCGGTGGCTGCTGTTTCAGGCCCCGTCACAAACCCACCGCCCTTTCGAGCAGATAGTGGCCGAGCACTGGCCCTGAGCATGAAGGCGCAATTGAAATTGCCAAAAGCGTTGTCGAGCAATGGCGACCCGTCTTCGCTGTCGTCCATCCTCAACTGGCCTGATTTCGAAACCCGTGTCCCTAGGAATGAAGCAATCCTATTGATTCGTCGCGCTGCCCAGACCGGGGTGGCCTCACCTACCCAAGAAGCGCTTTTGCGGGTCCCTGTGCCAGCACCAACTGCGCTGCCCACCCCAGCAACGGACGCCGACCTTGGCCAACCGGTAGATGTTACAGCGGCACCGCTTCCCCAACCAGCGCCTCCACCTCCAATCGCAGAAACATGGGCCAAGACGATTGGCCAAGCCAACAGCGCGCAGGGCCGAGCCCTAGAGGCACGCTTACTAATCGAGGAACTCAGAAGCCTAGTAGATACCGCGCCTGACCAGATCCCACCTTTGGCAATGCAATCTCTCGCAGAAGCTGCGTTGTGGGCCGGAGATGTGCGCCTTGCGAAAGCACTAGAGATCCGCAGCCCATTTCCCTTGTCGCCTCGGCAGCGGCTTGTTTTAGCGTTATTGGACCCGGTGGCAGGTGATCGACCAGTTGAGCGCCACATTGAGGCTGCGATCAACCCAAGCGCCCAACGCCAAGCGATTCGCGATGCTTTGATCGCATGGTCTGCAGGCATGCCAACATCGGGTGGGCTCGCGACCTTGATTCAGCCAGGTCTGCCGGACATAAAGGGCGGGCAAGCGGGAATGCGCACAGCTTTAAGCTTAGCTGCAGAGCGCGGTTCGAAAGGCGAAGTGGCCTTATTGGTGGGCTTGGCGCTTCAAGGCCAAGAGCCTGCAAGTGCAGATGCAGAGACAGTTGCGATTGCCGTGCGTGCTCTGCGCCGCGTAGGTTTGTCGACGCAGGCTATCGACTTGGCACGCGAATATATGTTGGCATTAGATATGGTGGCTCCATCACGCCCGGTGGCGGCTACCGCACCAGCCTCCCAACCTACGGCTTCCAAGCCAAATCCTGCCCAGACAACACCATCCACGGGCTTGCGCGCAAACACGTCAGTGCCAAATCAGGCCAAAGCCAAATCCCCTGCTGTGGCCGCAAAACCTAGTCAGGCCGTGCTACCGCCATCAACTCGTGCACCTGCACCCAAAGCCGCGCCGAAGCCCAAGGCAAAAGCGCCATCAAAGCCCACTTGGACCCCGCCGAAGTGAACCCGCAAATTGAAGCTTTCCTTGAGATGATTGGGGTGGAGCGTGGGGCAGCCCGCAACACTTTAGATGCCTATCGGCGCGACTTAATCGATTTTTCTGCGTTTTTGGCCGCGCGCAATGTCGAGACGTGCGCTGCGGATCACCGAGATATAGAGGCCTTTGCGCAAGATTTGAGCGCTCGCGGTCTGAGTAGCACAACCATCGCCCGACGACGGGCGGCGTTGCGCCAATTCTATCAATTTGCCGTCAGTGAAGGGTGGTGCCCAGACGACCCGACAAAGCGGTGGGATGGACCGAAACAAGCACGTACTTTACCGAAGACAGCAGAAATTTCCGACATTGACGCACTGCTTGCCGCAGCCACCCGCCTTAAGGGCTGGAAAGCAATGCGCGCAGCCTGCTTGATCGAGTTGGTTTATGGTTGTGGGTTGCGCGTAAGCGAATTGGTTGGCTTACCGATGCGGGCGGTGCCCAAACCAGAAGCAGCTGCTATGCGTGTTAAGGGCAAGGGCGGGAAGGAACGCTTGGTGCCTTTGGGATCCCATGCACGAAACGCCTTGGGTGCTTGGCTTGAGGTCCGTGTCCACAGTTTGCCTGATGGTGCTCAAGGAGGCGAAGCTGGCAAGTTTCTGTTTCCGGCAAAGGGCAAGGCCGGGCATTTTGGGCGACGCGAATTTGCGCGTCTTTTAGAGGGTCTTGCGATTGAGGCGGGCCTCGACCCAACCAAGATGAGCCCACACGTACTGCGCCATGCCTTTGCAACCCATTTGGTGGAGGGAGGCGCGGATCTGCGATCAGTCCAAGTGATGTTGGGCCATGCCGATATCGCGACAACACAAATTTACACCCATGTGGCTGACGCCCGCCTGACTGAGTTGGTTACCCAGAACCATCCCCTAGCCTATCGCACAAAAAAGGGCCCCTAAGGACCCTTCAAGCGATTTCGTTTTGATCTGGTGTAACTTTTTAGGCGATGTTTCGCCTTGCAGCGCGGATCAGGGCCGCTTCATCTAGGAAAGCCTGCTCGCGCTTTGCCTTTGACGTATTTGTGCGGCTTACCCGGCGCTCTTCAAGCATTTCAAACTTTTTTTGCTCTTCAAAGGCCGCTTGCAAGTCACCGCGTAATGCTTCCAATTGTTCTTCTACGCCCACAAGCGAAGCTTCTAGATTTGCACGTTGTGCAACTAGAACTTGAGAATAGGCAACCCAATGGCTCATCATTCCGGGGTCTGCTTCCGCGCGGGTGCGCTCGCGCTTTTCGGAGACCAAGAGATCACCTTTCTTTCGCTCAATATCCTCCCGCGTGCGCTCTGCCGCGCTGATAAGCATCTGCACGCTGTCGACCTTATGCTTGGCCAGTTTAATTAGCGTTGAGCCGGTTTTCATTATTACTTTCCCTGCGTTACAACTCCTATTTATACGCTGTGGGTTAAGAAATCGCTCTTTCGATCTGTCGAATTTTCCCGTGAGTAGAGAAACAGCACCATCGGCTCAATCATTTGCTTTAGTTATGACATCAACCTTAGCATTAGCTCTGGGTGTTCATGATGCTTGATAGCCGTTCGAAGGTTTCGGCAAAAGCTGTGCGCTCTTGTTTGCCCTGGCTAAGGAACTCTTCAAGTGGTTCTGCCAAGGCTATGGCACGATCTGTTCCCGGATCGGCACCTCGCCGATACGCCCCTAGGCGGATTAGTTCTTCCATATCCGAATAGGCTGCCAAGGCGCGCTTGGCATCGCGAACCAAGATTTGTTCTTCGGGGGCATGGCATTCGGGCATGAGACGCGAGACGGACTTTAGAATATTCAGCGCGGGAAAGCGGCCGCGTTCGGCAATCGCCCGCTCGAGTACCAAGTGACCGTCAAGAATTCCGCGCACGGCATCCGCCACGGGCTCATCATGATCGCCGCCATCGACCAGAACCGTAAAGAGACCTGTGATCGACCCGATTTGATCGCCGCCCATTGGGGAACCGGGGCCCGCTCGCTCAAGTAGTTTTGGCAATTCTGCAAATACGGTCGGCGTATAGCCCTTAGTTGTTGGCGGTTCACCGGTGGCCAAGCCAATTTCGCGCTGGGCCATCGCAAAGCGGGTCACACTGTCAAACAGGCAGAGGACTTGCAGACCTTGGTCACGAAAATGTTCTGCAACTGCGAGGGTCGTATAGGCTGCTTGCCGACGCTTGAGGCTGCTTTCGTCCGAAGTCGCCACCACTACGACAGAGCGCCGCAAGCCTTCCGTGCCCAATGTGTCCTCAACGAACTCTTTAACTTCTCGGCCGCGCTCGCCAATCAGACCGATCACAACCACATCGGCGGCGGCTCCTTTCGCCAGTTGTGACATGAGTACGGATTTCCCGACGCCTGAGCCTGCGAAGATACCCATACGCTGGCCTTGGCACAGTGCGCAAAAAGTATCGATGGCGCGAATGCCCGTCTCCATCCGCTCGCCCACACGAACACGGGTATGGGCAGGTGGTGGAACGCCTCTCAATAGTCGAGGGTGGGAGCCATTTGCCACAGGCGGGCCGCCATCAATAGGATTACCAAAGGCATCAATCACGCGTCCGAGCCAAGCGGAGGACGGGGCGATCATGGGCGAGGTCCCTTCAAAGACGAGGCTGGCCCCCGCGCGCAGACCTTCCACCGTTTCAAATGGCATCAAAAGGGCGCGCCCATCGCGATAGCCGACGATTTCTAGGCGGGCATAACCTTCTGCCGCTTCCACAATAGCTCGAGCGCCCAGCGCCATAGCTTGCGGCGGACCACTTGCCTCCACCATCAGACCTTTGACAGCTACAATCCGCCCCTCATAGCGTGTATGGTCGTGACGCTTGAGCGTTTCGGCCAAATCAGCCAAGCGCACACCACTGCTTAGTCGTGAATGTCCATCTGGACGCATCCTGCCGCCCTACTTTCCCTGCAAAACCCGTTACACTTAAGACGCCATGTGAAGAAATGAGTGAACATGGTTGATAAAGTCGCATTTGAAGTGCTTCGCGTTAACCTGTCGTAAAGATCAATTCGGCAAACGTAACGCCAACATATGGAAAATGTCAGACAAGCCGCAAAAAGCGGTTAACCATCTTTAAGCAAATCAGCTTAGGAATGGGTCGATAGTTGTTACACCGCCCATTCAGGGCATGTCGGAGGGGGCTCCATGCGGGTTCTATTAATTGAAGACGATAGTGCGACGTCGCAGTCGATTGAGTTAATGTTGAAGTCTGAAGGCTTCAATATATACACGACTGACCTTGGCGAAGAAGGCGTCGATCTAGGCAAGTTGTATGACTACGACATTATTTTGTTGGACTTGACCTTGCCTGACATGAATGGTTTCGATGTCTTGCGGCAATTACGCAATTCTCGCGTTGGTACGCCAATCCTGATCTTGTCGGGGACGAGCGATATTGACACCAAAGTCCGTGGCCTAGGCGTTGGCGCAGACGATTTCGTCGCGAAGCCTTTCCACAAGGACGAATTAGTTGCCCGCATCAATGCCGTCGTTCGTCGCTCGAAGGGCCATTCGCAATCGATGATTCGCACGGGCGACATCGTCGTGAACCTCGACCAGAAAACAGTGGAAGTGAACAACCAGCGCGTTCATTTGACCGGCAAAGAGTATCAGATGCTAGAACTGCTTTCCTTGCGCAAGGGCACGACTTTGACAAAGGAAATGTTCCTAAACCACCTTTATGGCGGCATGGACGAGCCAGAACTAAAAATCATCGACGTCTTTATCTGCAAACTCCGCAAGAAGTTGGCGGCATCGGCCGATGGTCAGCACCATATTGAAACAGTTTGGGGCCGTGGTTACGTCCTACGTGACCCAACTCCGGGCGAGCAATCCGCCGCGGCTTAGAAGCCCAGCTAACTTCTCTATTGATTTCAATTACCTTTAAAGAGGGCTCGTCATGCGGCGAGCCCTTTTTTGGTTCCGTTTACCGCATGGCACAATATTTGCTGCCAATCGCTTTAGACACACAAGATGTCAGAAGAGGGAGCAAAGCGATGAGAAATACACCACGTTATACCGTCGAAGCGTCATTCCGACCCCGGGAATTGCGCGACTATAATGAGCCGGTGTTAGGCCCGTCCATCCGTCTGCAGGTTCGCCTGAATTTTTGGCAGCGGCTTATGCGGGCCGTTGGCCTTCAAAGCTGAGCCCAAATCTATCTGGACCAGATTGCGCTCTGTTTAGGTGCTCTGTCGCAGTCCGAACAAGTCATCACATCAGTAAATGCAGGCCAAAGCGTAGAAATCACTTTCCCTATGTGTCCAGCTGATCTATTTGTTATAACAAAGAGACCAGCCTAGGATAAAGACTATGACCCCACCAGCAACGGCACTGCGCAATTATGACGCGGTAGAGCTGCGCCGCTTGGACGTCGCGCACCACTTACCGGCGCAAGCAGACTATGGCGAAATCCGCGACTTGGGCGGTTCACGCATCATTACCCGCGCCGATGGCTGCCAATTCTGGGACATTGATGGCAAAGCCTATCTTGATGGCATGGCCGGGCTTTGGTGCGTCGGTGTCGGTTATGGCCGGAAAGAACTGGGCGAAGTCGCTCATGAGCAGATGTTAGAACTGCCCTATTACAACAGCTTCTTTAAAACTGCGACCGCGCCTGCCGTGCGCTTAGCAGCCAAAATCGCCGGCATCGCGGGCGGCGAACTGCAGCATGTGTTCTTCAATTCGTCTGGTTCTGAGGCGGTCGACACCATGTTCCGCATGGTCCGCCACTATTGGGCAGTGCAA
>JBEIEG010000091.1:0-9243 GCA_040383035.1 Hyphomonadaceae bacterium
GCGCATGGCCTCGACCCGTACATCGCCCGTGCCCGACACTTTGATCAGCGCCAACTCGCGCGCGACGGCATCGCTGTCTCCATAAAAATCGATGACACGCTTAACTGGCACCAAACGGCCCAATTGCGCGCGAATCTGGGTTAAGACACTGGGCGTGCCCGAGGTCACGATGGTGATGCGCGACGTATGCGCCTCATGGTCCGTCTCTGCGACCGTCAAGCTTTCGATGTTATAACCACGCGCGGAAAACAGCCCAACGACGCGGGCCAAAACGCCGGGTTCATTGGTGACAATCACGGCCAAAGTGGTGCGAATGATCGGGCTTTCGCCTTCGGGAATAAAATATGCGGAACCGGGCTGGGTCATGGGTGGGATACCGGAATGGGGGTTTGAAGGGCTTGGGCTGCCTTGATAAAGGCTTGGTCGAAAGTAGCAAGCCGTTCACAGCTAAGCGCTGCCGCAAGATGGATGGCATCCGCGAAATCAAAGCCTTTTTTGCACCAATCAAGGGCCTGAATGATCAAAGGCTCATCTTCGAGCACGATCTGCTCAGACTGGGTTAAAGCGTCCAAGACCATGCCAATGTCGGGGGGCCCAAAGCGATAGGATTTCGCAAGAACCCAAACGATTTCTTGCACCACGCTGCGCGCTACAAAGCAGATATTCTCTGATAACAGTCGGGTGGCCTGTTCTGCTTGGCTGCGGTCATCGAGAACGATAGCGCGGATCAGGACGTTGGTGTCGACACTGATCATGGTTTTGCGCGCGAAAATCGATCCGCAGCTGCATCTTCTATAGCTTGGTTCATCTCCTCAACCGTCACCATCGGCCCGCTATAGCGCGGCTGTAATAGACCAATGAGCGCCGCGATGGGTTGCTTTTTCCGCGCAGGCACAACCTTCAACAACACCCCTTCTGGATGGTCGACCACTTCAACCTGCACGCCGACATCAAAGCCTTTGGCATGACGCAAGGCCTTTGGAATGACGACTTGCCCCTTCGTCGAGAATGTTGTCACAACCATCGCAGAGTCCCTTCATTGAAAGGTAAGACTAGCGTAAGACGCAAATAGCGTCCAGCTTAATCTGGTGGGAGCGTGGCCGAGAGCTTGGGGTGAATGGCGTCAAGAATTGCCCGCGCCGTTCACAGCGAAGTCGGCTCTTTCAACAGACGGTCCAGCAAGATGCCCACATTCCTCAAAGTCGCAGCCGGCACCCGGTCCAGCACGCGAAACCCACGTGCCGAGCGGTCGAGCGATTTGATCTGATCGACCAACAGATACCCCTCAATGCGCCCGCCCGCCGGCAAAGGCAATTTGAACGGCCACGGACTGGGGTTTGAGGTGATCGGCACCACAATCGCTGTTGAACTGACCTCGTGATAGGCATGAGGTGTCAGCACCAAAGCTGGGCGGAAACCCGCCTGCTCCCGCCCTTGGCTGCCTTTGAGATCCACCATGACGATGTCGCCGCGATCAAGCATGCTTGGCGCTTTTCACGTGGGTGTTCCAAGCTGAAATCAGGTCATCTGCCGCCATGTCGAGCACATTGTCTGGCGCAATCCAGCCATCTTCGATGACCTCTTTGCCCTGCGCTTCTCCCAAGTCAGCCATCTTGGGCGCAGACAGGGTTCGCGCTTGCGCAATCAAGACGTCCAGCGACGGAATCACTTCTTCCGGCACAACATGGCCCACCAATTGGCCATTTTCATTGGCAAACCGAATCTTGGACCCGGGCTTAATCCCGAACACATCCCGTAAGGCCTTAGGTATCACCACTTGGCCCTTAGTGGAGACGAGACCATCACTCATTGGCTGCTTCCTTTGGTTGGACGAGGTAATACTAAAGTAAAACTTTGGTAGTGTCACGGGGGATTTTGTGGGGCCAATGCAAGGGACATTGGTTCCCTTTGAAATGGCATGAGATAAACATTTTTTGCGCATTTATCGACAAAGCTGCGAGCTTTCATTACTCTGTCCCGATGCACTATTATCACGGCGTCGTCCACAAGGACGCGGACAGCTCTTTTGGCGTCTCTTTTCCAGATTTAGAGGGCTGCTTCTCCGCGGCAGATGATCTGGAAAGCGTTGTGCGCGAAGCCACTGACGCCGTGTCACTCTAGTTCGAAGGAAATGACCGCGTCATCGAGCCATCCAGCATCGAGACGATCCGCGATTTGGCAAAAGAGGATTTGGCAAATGGTGCCTTCCTGATTTTGGTGCCCCATATCGCCGCCAGCAACACGCCCACCCGCATCAACATCTCGCTCGACTCCGGCATCCTCGCCGCCATCGACACCGCCGCCTCTGCCCGCAAACTAACCCGCAGTGCGTTTTTGGCACAGGCGGCGCGGAATGAGATTGTGGGGCGGTAGGGCACTTGCTTAGAGGATTCGTTTGGGAACGGCTTTGGTGGCCAGTCTGGCCACGCAAAACCTTGTTTCGATTATTTTTTACCAGTTAGAGCGCGTCAAGGGTCGCTTCGCTTCTGCCCTTGACCCGCTTGAACCGGCGGCCATGTCGACGGGCGTCTACGTCTGATTGCGGCAGTCAAGGCCAGAGAGCAAAGCGTGCCTTGACGGCCGGAAGCAGACTATCTCACACTTGTTCAGCGCTTTGCGTGCAGCAGGGTCTGCACCAAAGCGCGTCCAAGAAGGCTTCTTTAGCTTAAGCCCCCCCCTAAACCAACTGCCGCCCCTTCTCATCAATCGCGGTCCCCAAGTCCTGACCATCATCGCCCAAGAGCATCTCATTATGCGCCGCACCCGATGGGATCATGGGGAAGCAGTTTTCGTCTTTGGTGACGCGGCAGTCAAAGATCACGGGGCCATCATAGTCGATCATGTCTTGGATCGCGGCATCGAGAAGGGCTGGGTCCTCGCAGCGGATGCCCTTGGCACCAAAGGCTTCGGCTAGTTTCACAAAGTCGGGCAAGGAGTGGGAATAGCTTTGGGAATAGCGCTCTCCATGCAGCAATTGTTGCCACTGGCGCACCATGCCCATCCACTCATTATTCAGGACGAAGATTTTCACGGGCAAGCCATATTGCACCGCACAGCTCATTTCCTGGATACACATTTGGATGCTGGCTTCGCCCGCGATGTCGATCACCAAGCCGTCCTTATGCGCCATTTGCACGCCAATCGCGGCAGGCAGGCCATAGCCCATGGTGCCGAGGCCGCCAGAGGTCATCCAGCGGTTCGGCTCTTCAAAGCGATAAAATTGCGCTGCCCACATCTGATGCTGGCCCACTTCGGTGGTGATGTAGGTTTTGCGGTCTTTGGTGAGTTCATAGAGGCGCTCCACCGCATATTGGGGCTTAATCACCTCCCCACTTTGGCGATAGGCAAAGCCTTGGCGCGCCCGCCACGTGTCAATCTGGGCATTCCAAGCCGTAATGTCCGCACGCTTTCCGACGCGGGCCTGCCATTGGGCCAATAGAGCGGCAATCGCTTTGCCTGCGTCGGCCACGATACCAATATCCACTCGCACATTCTTATTGATGCTGGAGGGATCAATATCGACATGGATCTTTTTTGAATTGGGCGAGAACGCATCCAAGCGCCCGGTCACGCGGTCATCAAAGCGCGCGCCCAAGCAGATCATCACATCGCAATCATGCATCGCCATATTGGCTTCATAGGCACCATGCATGCCCAGCATGCCCAACCATTGCGGGTCGCTGGCTGGGAAGCTGCCGAGGCCCATCAAAGTTGAGGTCACAGGGAAGCCCGTTGCCGCTGCCAATTGGCGCAGCATTTTAGAGGCTTCGGGCCCGGCATTGATCACACCACCGCCGGTATAAAAGATCGGCTTTTTGGCGCTCGCCATCAGCTCAACCGCTTTTTCAATTGCCACAAGGTCTGGGTTCGTGGGCGGGCGGTAATTGGGCGACAAGTCGTTGGGCTTGCCGCGATAAATCGTCTTCTTGAACTGAACATCCTTTGGAATATCGATCAGAACGGGGCCCGGACGGCCCGTGGTGGCCACTTGAAACGCCTCATGCACGATCCGCTCAAGATCATTGACGTCCTTAACCAGATAATTGTGCTTGGTAGCAGAACGCGTGATGCCCGTTGTGTCACACTCTTGAAACGCATCTGACCCGATTAAATGCGAGGGCACTTGGCCCGTAATGCAGACCAAAGGAATAGAATCCATCAAGGCATCAACCAGCGCCGTCACGGCATTGGTCGCCCCGGGTCCTGAAGTCACCAGCAAAACACCACATTTGCCAGTTGAGCGTGCATAGCCTTCAGCGGCATGGCCTGCCCCTTGCTCATGACGCACCAGAACATGGTGGATCTGCTCTTGCTGATAGAGCGCGTCATAAATTGGCAGAACGGCCCCGCCGGGATAGCCAAAAATCGTCTCCACGCCTTGCTCTTGCATAGCCCGCACCAAAATCTCGGCACCCGTCATTTCAATAGGTTCTACTTGCGTCATGGTGCTGGTCTCAATCTCTGTGTCGTACATCGGGGTGGGCTTCCAAGTTTTGCGTGCTTATGGCGGTTTTTTGGGCATGAAAAAAGGGGCCGGTTGAGCCCCTTGTGTTACATCGCCGCGATTTGGTGAGAGGTCTATCCCTCACCAAGCCGCGGCATTCTAACGAGTACAAGTGCGACGTTGCGCATGATGGGTTTCCTCAAACTTCTGTGAAAGGCATAAACATGCGCTACGCCGAGGTCAAGCGAAATTTCTTAGAATTATTTTCTGTGTGTTGATGGTTTATTGGAATTTAAATTTAATCACAGAAGAAACTCACACAAAAACGTGTTTTGCCCACTTCAGTTGTTTGCAAGTGGGCAAGTTTGGTTAAGCTGGAGGTCAAATCAAAGTGCTTGAATCAAAAAAAGCACAAACAAAATGAAACGGGGAGATGTCATGTCAGATCAACGCGAAACCTTGGGCGCGTGGGCCCCAAAATCCGATAGCCCAACGACAGAAGGCGCCCCTGCCCCTTTAAGCGCTGCTTACGTGCGTTATGCGCTCTGGATGTTGTTGATCATTTATACGCTCAACTTTCTCGACCGTGGTATTATCAACATTCTTGCCGGCCCGATCAAAAAAGACCTTGGTATCAGCGATAGCGCTCTAGGCCTTTTAATGGGCATTGGCTTTGCCTTTTTTTATACCATCCTAGGCCTGCCAATCGCCCGCTTTGCCGAACGCGCCAACCGCGCCAAAATTATCTCTGTCTCGGTGGTGATCTGGAGTGCCTTTACCGCTTTGTCTGGCGCGGCTCAGAACTATTGGCATTTGTTGCTGGCGCGCGTCGGTGTTGGCGTAGGTGAGGCTGGTTGCACACCGCCGGCTCACTCCCTCATCTCTGACTACGTACCAGCCGAAAAGCGCGCATCAGCGATTGCCTTTTATTCCTTGGGCGTGCCGATCGGCAGCGCGCTAGGATTGATCATCGGGGCAACGATTGCCGACGCCTTCGGCTGGCGGTGGGCATTCGCAATCGTCGGACTGCCCGGCGTAGCAATCGGCGCTTTAGCGTATTTTACCTTAAAGGAGCCACGCAAACTTGGTCTCGTCCCGCAGCCTAAAGCCGGGTCTGGTCCAACGCTTTTGGCGACGGCTAAAGAACTGACTAACCGGAAGTCCTATTGGTACGTGGTCGGTGCCGCGACCATGATCTCCTTCCTCAGCTATGGGAAGAGCGCCTTCATCCCGGTCATGTTAGCGCGGGTCCACGGCCTGTCACTGACAGAAATTGGCACACTACTGGCTCTCAGCGGCATCGTGGCCGGGGTTTTGGGCACTATGATTGGCGGCTTTATCGCAGATCGGGCAGCCAAGACGGATGTGCGTGCTTACATGACCATTCCGATGGTTGCCTTTATTCTGTCAGTCCCCTTCTTCTTGTTTGGCATGTTTGCTGACAATGCTTACTTCGCCATCGCCTTCTTGACGCTTCCCGCCCTCTTGAACTCGATCTGGTACGGGCCGGTTTATGCGTCCATTCAAGGTCTCGTCGGCCCACAAAGCCGGGCGACTGCGGTGGCGCTGATGCTGTTTGTGCTGAACATGGTCGGCCTCGGTCTTGGCCCCTTCACGGTAGGTCTGGTGTCCGACATCCTGACCCATCAGCACTTTGCTGCTAACGCGCCTGCAGGGCTGGAGTTTGCTTCCTATTGCGCCAAGAAAGCAGCCACCGCTGGCGAAGCGATTTGCACGGTGGCTCAAGCGGAGGGTCTACGCCTATCACTTGCTTGGCACAGTGTGCTCGGCGTCTTGGTGGTCGCGTTCTTTTTACTTGCACGCCAAACGCTGAAGCAGGACATGGCAGAAGTCAAAGCGATGAGTACCAACTAAGCCCAACCTTTAGCCATGCAAATAAATCGCGCCATGGCATTGCTTTTTTCCACGTCGGCCCGATGGTAGGCCGATAAGAAAGGCGGGCTTAGACCTGCCTAAAAGGGGAACGACCGGATGGACAAACAGTCAGACACGATAATCGGCGCTGGAACACCAGCACAGCCTCAAGCCCTTAGCCCGGCCTATGTGCGCTATGCTCTTTGGGTGTTGTTGATCATCTATACGCTCAACTTCGTCGACCGCCAGATTGTGGCGATCTTGGCAGGGCCGATTAAGAAAGATCTTGGCATTTCCGATGGCCAATTGGGCATGTTGATCGGTTTGGCTTTTGCCTTCTTTTATACCATTCTGGGCATCCCCATTGCGCGCTACGCGGAGCGTGGAAATCGCCCTGGCATTATCGCCACAGCGGTGATCGTGTGGAGTGGCTTTACAGCGTTGTGCGGCTTGGCTCAAAACTTTACCCAATTGCTGCTCGCCCGCATTGGTGTGGGTGTGGGTGAAGCAGGTTGTACGCCCCCTGCCCACTCGCTGATCTCTGACTATGTGCCTGCGGAAAAGCGCGCTTCTGCCATCGCTTTTTATTCGCTCGGCGTCCCAGTTGGCACAGCAATGGGCTATATTGTTGGGGCGTGGATCGCCCAGCATTATGGTTGGCGGGTTGCCTTCTTTGCCGTGGGTATCCCTGGGATCATCATTGGTGTGATTGCCTTACTCACACTCAAAGAACCGCGTAAATTGGGATTGGTGAAACTCGGTGCCGCTGGTTCGGCACCAAGCCTCACTCAAACCGCTCGTGAATTAACGGCTCGCAAATCCTACTGGTATGCAGTAGGGGCGGCGACGACAATTTCCTTCCTTGGCTACGGTCATGCTGCATTTTTGCCAATTTTCTTCGCGCGTGTGCACGGTATGCCACTGGGGGATATCGGTACGGCGATGGCTCTCATGACCTTTTTTGCAGGGGTAGCCGGGACCATGATTGGTGGATTTGTCGCCGATCGGGCTGCGAAAAGTGATACACGAGCCTATATGATGGTGCCCATGCTGGCTTTCATCGTCGGGATTCCGTTCTTCTGGGCAGGTATGTTCGTAGAAGGCACTCTGGCCTGTATCTTCTTACTGGCGATTCCGACCTTGATGAACTCGGTCTGGTACGGCCCGGTCTATGCCGCGGTGCAAAGCTTAGTCCGTCCGCAAAGCCGGGCGACTGCGGTGGCGTTAATGCTGTTCGTCGTCAATATGATCGGGCTTGGCGCTGGTCCTACCGCGGTTGGCTTCCTGTCTGACATGTTCGCCAGCCAGCACTTTGCCAGCATTGGCCCAGCTGGGGCTGAGTTTGCCAGTTTCTGCGCCAAGGGTGCTGCCACTGCAGGGGATGCCATGTGTGGCGCGGCACAAGCTGAAGGGATCCGCTGGTCGCTGTTATCGTCCAGCTCTGTAGGTCTTTTGGTGATCTTGTTCTTCGCGCTGGCTCGCAACACAATCCGCGAAGACTTGCTTGCGACGGCAGACGCCACTGCAAAAGATCAAGCCGCAACCGCTTCCTAGGCCCAAGCGCGGCTTTCCGCGCTTGACCTCACAGCCAACAGCTACAAAACAGGGCCGCCGGTGGGACTCACCAGCGGCCCTTTGCTTGATGACGGAACACCACCATGATCCCCCGCTATGCCCGCCCTGAAATGATCGCCATCTGGGACGCTCAAACCCGTTTCAAAATCTGGTTCGAGATTGAAGCCCATGCCGCTGATGCGCTGGCGGATTTGGGCGTCATTCCCAAGGAAGCGGCAAAGACCATTTGGGACAAAGCAGGCAACGCGGTGTTTGATGTCGCGCGCATTGACGCGATTGAGGCCGAGACCAAGCATGACGTTATTGCCTTCTTGACACATTTGGCTGAGATCGTCGGCCCTGACGCCCGCTTCGTCCACCAAGGTATGACCAGCTCTGACGTGCTCGACACTTGCCTAGCCGTGCAATTGGCTCGGGCGAGTGACTTGTTGATTGCTGGCGTCGACCGGGTGCTGACAGCGATTGAGACCCGGGCGAAAGAGCATAAGCACAGTGTTCGCATCGGCCGCAGCCACGGCATCCATGCAGAGCCCACCACATTCGGCGTGACCTTGGCTGGCTTCCATGCCGAGTTTCAGCGCGCCAAGGCCCGCCTGATTGCCGCCAAAGCCGAAATCGCCACCTGTGCCATCTCTGGCGCGGTGGGTACCTTTGCCCAGATCGACCCGCGCGTCGAAGCCCATGTTGCGGCAAAAATGGACCTAGCGATTGAGCCCGTCTCGACCCAAGTCATACCGCGCGACCGCCACGCCGCCTTCTTCTGCGCGCTCGCAGTTGTCGCTTCTTCGATTGAGCGCCTCGCCACCGAAATCCGCCATATGCAACGCACCGAAGTGCTGGAGGCTGAAGAGTTCTTCTCGCCCGGGCAAAAGGGCTCGTCGGCCATGCCGCATAAGCGCAACCCAGTTCTGACCGAGAATTTGACCGGCCTTGCCCGCCTCGTCCGCTCCGCCGCTGTCCCTGCGCTGGAAAATGTCGCGCTGTGGCATGAGCGCGATATCTCACATTCCAGTGTCGAGCGCGGCATTGGCCCAGACGCCACCATCCACCTCGACTTCGCACTGCACCGCCTCGCAGGCGTGATGGAAAAGCTGTTGATCTATCCAGAGCGGATGAAGGCAAACCTCGACCTGTTGGGCGGGTTGCATAACTCCCAACGCGTTCTCTTGGCACTCACCCAAGCCGGGGCGAGCCGAGAGGATTCCTATAAGATGGTGCAAACCAATGCGATGGCTGTATGGTCCATGCCAAGCCCACGCCCCGCGACCGCTTTGTTGGACCGCCTGCTTGCAGACAGCCAAGTGACAAGCCTGTTGTCGGTTGACCATATCCAAAGTCTGTTTGACGAC
>JBEIEG010000092.1:0-9214 GCA_040383035.1 Hyphomonadaceae bacterium
ACCACCCGAGCAGCGCCGGGCGAGGCGAAAGAACAAGTCTCCATTGGGCTCTCGGCCGCGGGTAGTGGAATTTTGGAGGCAGGCTCTTTCAATATCCTCACGATTATCGCTGGTCTGGCGGGCGTTGTCCAAGTGGGCGCATTCAACATTGTGATGAATATCATGTCGATCGGCTTTATGCCGGCGATGGGCATTGCGTCCGCAACTGCTGTGATCGCTTCAAACGCACGCGGCGCAGGCGATCTGGTGGGAGCGCGTAAGATTGCTTGGATGGGCCTTGGCTTGTCTGGAGTCTATGCTGCCTTGTTCTCCGTGGTGACGTGGGTTGCCGCCAAGCCGATTGCCAGCGCCTTTACAACCGATCCCAGCCTGATGGCCTATGGGGCAGTGTTGGTTGGCCTTGTGTGGGTTATGGCGGTACCCGACTTCTTACAAGTGGTAGCAGCCCAAGCACTGCGTGCACTTGGCAAACCGTGGTTTCCCACAATGAGCCACTTTGTTTCCTACGTGCTCGTAATGTCGCCTTTGGGATGGCTACTTTGTATCCATTTTGAACGCGGTGCACGGGGGCTTGTTGAGGCGGTTGCCCTCGCCAGCATCGTTTCGGCGGGCATTTTGGTGGTTCGTCTCTTGCTCTTGGGGCCTATCACTTCGACCGAAGTTGCAAAGGCAGCTAATCCCCAAGCGGGTGAGGACTTATCCCCATAATTAGCGATTGAAGGATTTGCGCTGGACTCGATCTTGCTGTCCTTCACCCACCTGTACGGTTTCGGCACAGGATGGGAGGCAATCGTGCGCACTTTTGGCAAGAGGCATTTACGCACAGCGGGGGCAACCGCCTTTCTGGGCTTGCTCGGCTCATCAGCGGCGCTGTTACCGGTCGCCATCTTCGCGGTGTTTAATCAAGGTGAGCCGGCGCACTGGACCCTGTATGCCGGTGCATCGATTGTTGGCGGCGCGGTAATTGGCTGGGTCTTAAGGCGCTAAAGCTCGCTTGCTCCGGCTAGACGCCTAAAATCCAGCCTTCTTCTTGCTCAATCGTCTCAATCTGCGCTTCAGTCATGCCTTTGGCTGGGCCAAATGCGGCTGATAGTTTTCCAGCTTCGTCCAGAGCGGCAAAATGCTCAGCAATCGCGCGAACTTGCGCCAAATCCTTTACCTCGCCGCTGGCGGGTACTGCCTTGACGATGGACGGATAAATCTCGGCCATCACGATTTTCACCCCATCGAGGTCTTCTCGCGACAATGCCTTATAACCGGTTTCAAAAGGCCAAATGCGAGCATCAGCACGGGTGTCGCGCAGTTTCTTAACAACTGGGATCCCCATCAAAGCCTGCGAACCTACCGAGCCTGCCGTGTAAAGCTTCCAAATCGGGCTGGCACCCTTCGCGGCCTGCTCTGCCAAGCGGTGCTCTGGCACATCCCCTGGCCCATGTGGGCGGGTCTTCTTCGATTGAAGTGTGGTCAGCACATCGCGTGGCGGACAACCCCAGAATGGGAATGGCCCACCTGAAATCAGGCGGTTCATCATGGCTGCCACTTGGAAGCGATTGTTGGCATTATCTGGTTTGTCTTTGATTTCCTTGGATAGAAAGGCTTGCATGGTCTGCCATGGAGCCCCTTCAAACTTTAAGGCGGCAGAGGTTCCTTGCGGATAGCCAAAAGGGAAATCAAAGCCAATCAAAGTGCGGTCGCCGCGCTTGTCAAACTCGGCCAATAGGCTGGTGATTCCCTCAAGAGCGGCCTTGCGGGTTGGTGGGTTTTGCGCTTCAAAGCGCAATTGCAGCCTTACGTCGCGACGCAGCGTGCCGATCCAAATGGAATCCGCGCCAGTGGCAGGCTTAGCCGCAGCCGACCAGTCAACCATTACATAATTGTCGAAGAGGCGGCTCATGGGACGTTTCCTATTCAGGGTCGAAAATTGAAGCGCGGCTTCTACAAGGCAAGACGGCGTTCGTCACCCAAGAAATACAATGCGCAAGGCCAGTCCGCGCATAGGTGCAAAACTGGCCTTGGCTTTTTCGAAGCAGGACGTTCGCTTAGGCGAGTTTGACCAGCATTTTGCCAGCATTGGCTCCGCTGAACAGACCCATGAAGGCAGCTGGAGCTTGATCAATTCCGTCCATTACAGTCTCTTCCCACTTGATTTGACCGTCCTTGATCCAGCCGCCCATTTCCGCCAAGAATTGGCCTTGCATACTGGCATAATTGGACACGATGAAGCCTTGAATCTTTAGGCTCTTGCCAACGATGTAAACCAGATTGCTTGGGCCGGGGGTCGGTTCGGTAGCGTTATATTGGCTGATCATGCCGCATTCGGCAAAGCGCGCTCCTGGGCGGGCTACTTCGAGCGCGACTTCGAGGTGTTCACCGCCAACATTGTCGAAATAGATATCGATGCCCTGCGGAGCAGCGGCTCGAACAGCGTCTAATAGGTTTGGTACCGTCTTGTAATTGACGACCTCATCCACGCCGACGGACTTAAGCCAAGCACCTTTTTCGTCAGAGCCGCATGATGCCACGACCTTACAGCCCTTGATCTTAGCAATCTGGCAGACAAGCGAGCCTACAGCCCCAGCAGCGCCGGAAACGAACACTGTGTCGCCCGGCTTTGGCGCGCCAATTTCGAGGAAACCACAATAGGCGGTCATGCCGGGCATGCCCATCACGCCCAAAAAGGCTTGTAAGGGTATGCCGTGGGTGTCGATTTTGGTGAACAATACTTTGGGTCCGGTTACATATTCCCGCCAGCCCAACATGTGGGTAACGATATCGCCCACTTGAAAGTCAGGATCGCCACTCTCAATCACTTCACCAATAGCATGGCCTTGCAGCGCTTCGCCCAATTGGAAGGGCGGCACGTAGCTAGGGCGGTCATACATACGCCCGCGCATATAGGGGTCCACGCTCATCCAATGGTTCTTCACTTGAACGAAGCCCGAAGCTGGGCCTGCGATTTCGACGCTGGCGATTTCGAAGTTCTCAGCAATGGGCGACCCTTCTGGCCGGGACTTCAATCGTACTTCTTTTGATGTGACTGCAGGCATGTGCTTCTCCCTGTAAGTTATTGGCACTCTTGTGCGTTTGTGAGGGTGGGAATGACGGCCTTTTTAGAGGCGGGTCAAGTCATCTTGACGAAGGCTTTTCGGCCTTGCTGCAAATGATTGAGGGAAATCGCTGGTTTACTGAAGTTTTTTTTGGCGCACGATTGATGGACGCCCGCGTTTTATGCTTGAGCACCACTCGCTTGTGACAGAAACATGAAGCCTATGTGACAAGCCGGGACGACAGACCCGATAAGAGGTGCCCAATGATGGTTGCCGAAAAATGGGTAAAGGGGCCGATAAGAGCTTGTTGAAGGTAGGACTCATTGGTGCCGGTGTTGCAGGTGAGCGGCACGCTGCCGCGCTCCGCGTGACGCCGGGGGCAAGCCTGATTGGTCTCTATGAACCAGATCCAAGGCGCTCTGAGGGCTTGTGTGCGCGGTTTGGGATTGAGCCCAAGGCGCTAGACATGTTGCTAAAGCAGGCCGACGCAGTGATTATCGCGGCCCCAGCGGGCACCCACGGACGTTTAAGTCTTCAGGCCCTAGCGCAAAGCTGTCATGTCCTTGTTGAGCGGCCGATCGCGACCTCTCGCGACGAAGCTAAAAAAATGGTGGCAGAGGCGCGCGCTAGGCAATTGATCTTGCAAGTCGGCCACCGAGAAGGCCCGATGCTCGCTGCCCTCGGCCTTGCGCCTGGGATGGCTGGACTACGGAGTTTTGAAGCTGTTCGCGAAGCCCCCCCGCGTGAGCATGTCAGCGATGTATCGGTTATTTTGGATCTGATGATTCAAGATATTTATGTCGCGGCCGTTTTGTTTGGCTCGAGGGCGGTGTCAGTTCGGGCCACAAAACTTGGTGGACGGGGTGCTGCGATTGATTCTGCTGAAGCGCGTATCCGCTTTAAAGGTGGTTACGAAGCCCGTTTGCGTGCAACCCGCACTGCCAGTGTTCGCACCACGCAATGGATGTTGGACACCGGACAAGGGCAATCGCAAATGAGCGTCGACTTCGTGCGCGGCGTTGTTTCTCATGGGGTCAATTGGCCAAACCCAAAGCCTTTTGTTGTTCAAGATTCAGACCCTGTCGCCCAAATGTTGGCTCAGTTTGTGGCGGCCTGCGCCGCCCCCTATGTTGAGGTCTCCAATCAAGATGCGCTGTCTGCAATGGACCTTGCTCTGCAGATTGAAACCATTCTCAGCGCAAACCTTTGAACCAAGCCGCGTAACGGGTTAGTTTAGGCCTATGAGCCAGACCCAACAGAAGCTGCACATCGTCTCCGCCCAATTGAACCCTATTGTCGGGGATATCTTGGGCAATCTCGCTAGAGCTAAGGCAAGCCTGCGGGATGCAATGAATCTTGGTGCGGATATTCTTGTTTTTTCAGAGTTGTTTTTGATTGGATATCCACCAGAAGACTTGGTGCTGAAGCCGGCAGCCGTGAAAGACTGTCAGGCGGCTGTTGCGGAATTAGCTGTCGAAACGGCTGGGACGCGGCTGTCTGTTATCATAGGCACACCCTGGCGCGATGCAAATGGCCTTTATAATGCGGTGGCTATCCTGTCAGAGGGGCGTGTGGCGGAGCTGCGGTTTAAGCACGAATTGCCCAATTATGCGGTGTTTGACGAGAAGCGAGTATTTGATGCTGGGCCCTGGCCTGCGCCGGTTACTATAGCGGGTATCAAGGTTGGTATCCCAATTTGTGAGGACATTTGGTTCGACCGCGTGACGCAGAGCCTAAAGCAACAAGGTGCCGAGCTTCTCATCGTGCCTAATGGTTCGCCTTACCGCCGCCCCGTCAAACAAGAGCGTTTAGCCACCGCGCGGGCTCGGGTTGCAGAAACCGGACTTTCGCTCATCTATGTCAATCAAGTCGGGGGTCAGGATGAGCTCTGCTTTGATGGCGGTAGCTTTGCGCTGGATGCCAGCGGAGATTGGGTCCAATCTCTACCCAATTTCGAGGAATGCTTGTCGAGCGCGCATTGGGAAAAACAAAGTGAAACTTGGGTTTGCGCTGCTGCGGAGCAAGTTGACCAGGTTGAAGGCGAGGCGGCCGATTATGCCGCCATGGTCCTGTCCCTGCGGGATTACGTCAATAAGAACGGGTTCCCCGGTGTGTTGTTGGGGCTTTCAGGCGGGATCGATTCCGGGTTGAGTGCGGCGGTAGCAGCGGACGCTTTAGGGCCCGACCGCGTCCGTTGTGTCATGATGCCTTCGCGCTTTACCAGCCAAGAAAGCCTAGAAGATGCCGCTGATAATGCGCGCCGCTTGGCCATTCCCTATGACGTTATCTCAATTGAGTCAGCGGTGGACGCTTTCGCGAACATGCTGAGCAGTCAGTTTGAGGGCACCCAAGCTGGGATCGCGGAGGAGAACATTCAAAGCCGTAGCCGGGCTGTTTTGCTGATGGCGCTTTCCAACAAGTTTGGCCACATGGTTTTGACGACGGGAAATAAAAGCGAGATGGCAGTCGGCTATGCGACGCTCTACGGCGATATGTGTGGCGGCTATAATGCCTTAAAAGACCTCTATAAAATGGAAGTCTATGCCCTGTCACGTTGGCGTAACGCCCATGTTTGCCACATTGGCCTTGGTGCTGACGGCGAAGTCATACCCCAGCGGATTATCGACAAAGCGCCCTCTGCAGAACTGCGCGAGAACCAAACCGATCAGGATAGTCTGCCGCCCTATCCAGCCCTTGATGACATGCTGCATGGCTTTGTTGAGGAAGAGGCTGAGATTGAGGATGTGATCGCGCGCGGTCATGATCCGGCAGTGGTGCACCGGATCCAGAATCTGCTCTATGTCGCCGAGTATAAGCGCCGCCAAGCGCCGCCAGGCGTCAAGATTGGCACACGCAACTTTGGCCGCGACCGACGCTATCCCATCACCAATAAGTATCGGGATAAGCCTTAAATCGCGATCCCTTAAGGTTTGCGCGCTTCTACCACCCAAATTGCGCCACCGAGGGCTAAGTGGCCATCGTCAAGACGCGGTTGGATTTCAAGTTCCAATTTCTCGCGGACCATCGCCTTACCTTCGGGCGACAATTGCGCGATGGGAAGGGCGGCAGGGCCAACTTCCATGATAAAATCTGCAGCCTGTACGGCACCCTTGTCGGAACCCATCGGCATGGCCGCATCGACCGGAGTAAACCTCACATCCTTTAAGCCTGCCCCTTCCAAAATGGCGGTGACCCGCTCTGGATTTGCAAACGCAAACGGGCTGGGCGCATCGGGTGGCGGCGGGGCGGGTGGCTCAACTGCACTGACCAAAACCCCCATCGGCATGGTCACCCATTCATTTTCGCTGGGTGGGCGCCAACAGACAAATACGACCCGCCCGCCGGGCTTTATCTGTTGCACCAAATGGTTGAAGGCTGCTTGTGGGTCGTCAAAAAACATCACCCCAAAGCGTGAGATCAATAGGTCAAACGAGCCATTAAAGGTCGCGTCTGAAGCATCAGATTCCAAGAAAGTGACGTTGGTGCGATCGCCCGCGCGCCTGCGGGCCAAGGCCAGTAAAGAGGTCGAGATATCAACCCCTGTCACCGTGTGACCAAGGTCAGCCACCAGCAGTGAGGTTTCGCCAGAGCCGCAGCCTACATCCAGAACAACTTGCGGCGTACTATCCAATAGCCCGGAGGCTTCCATCAAGGCCTGTGTGAAAGGCAGCAGCATCGCGTCAATATCGACTTGCCGCCTTGTCCAACGTTCCCCTGCGAAGCTGTTCCAGAGTTCCTTTTGCACTTGGTTTTTAGCTTCAGACAAGCTTGCTCTCCCGACCGGCCCAATAGCGGTCGCGAAGCAGCCGCTTATAGAGCTTTCCGGTGGGGTATCTCGGCAATTCTGCCATAAAGTCGATCGAACGGGGTGCCTTTACATGGCTAATGCTAGCGCGGCAGAATGCGAGGAGTTCGGCCTCTAATTCAGGACCAGCATCGGCCATATCCATCGGTTGAACTACAGCTTTCACTTCTTCGCCAAACTCTTCATTCGGCACACCAAAGACAGCCACATCGGCCACTTTTGGATGGGTGACCAGCACATTTTCGCTTTCCTGCGGATAGATATTCACGCCGCCCGAAATGATCATGAAGGCCTTGCGGTCTGTTAGGAATAAGAAGCCTTCTTCATCGACATAGCCGACGTCGCCCAGTGTAGACCAGCCCAAAGCATTGCGACTATCGGCGGTCTTTTCGGGGCTGTTGTGATATTCAAATTGTGGTCCATTAGCGAAGTAAACTGTGCCAGACTCGCCGGTGGCAACAACCTCGCCACCTTCGCCAACGATCCTTAGTTCGCCCAACAAGGCTTTCCCAACACTGCCTTTTTTGCGCAGCCAATCCTGGGGGCCGATGGTGCAAAAGCCATTACCCTCGGTGCCCGCATAATATTCATGAATGATAGGCCCCCACCAACTCATCATTTGTTCTTTAATGGCAACCGGGCAGGGGGCTGCGGCGTGTACGGCCATCTTGAGCGAAGAAAGATCATAAGATTTGCGAATGCCTTCTTCGAGCTTCAGCATCCGGACAAACATCGTCGGCACCAATTGGCTGTCAGTGATGCGATGGCGCTCGACCGTGGCCAAATAGGTCTCGGGTTCAAACTTTTCCATAACCACAACCGTGCCGCCAATCTTATGAACGCACATGCACCAACGCAGAGGTGCTGCGTGATAAAGTGGCGCTGGCGACAGGTACTGGCTGTCTGCGGAAATCCCATAAATCGCTTGCGCCATCATTTGTAGCGCATTGGGGGTGTCGATCGGTGCACCCGTAAGCGGTATCTTGATGCCCTTTGGCCGACCCGTTGTGCCGGACGAATAGAGCATATCTGCCCCAGCACTTTCATCGGCAATCGGATTTACTGGCTGAGTATCGCGCGCTTCAGAGTAGGCTTTATGCCCGAGTGGATCGCCGCCCACTACGAGCACAGGAATACGCACGCCAGCATGGGTCAGAGCTTCTTCCGCCAAAGCCAACAAATTGGCACCGACAAATAAGACTTTGGCGTTGGAGTCTGTCAGGATATAGGCGATTTCATCGACCTGAAGTTTTGTCGACAGACAGGTGAAATAAAGGCCCGCACGCTGGGCACCCCACGCGATTTCAAAATAGTCTGGGCAATTGTCGAGCAGGACCGCAATCGCGTCCCCGGCACCAAGACCGTGGCTTCGCAGCAAATGCGCGACTTGGTTTGAACGCGAATTGAGCGCGGCATAACTTAAGCTCTGACCAGAGCCTGCCATGATTACGGCGAGCTTATCCGGCGTTTGAGCCGCATGATGAACTGGATGCATGGACGTCTCCCAAAGTGCGAGATTCTTTTTGATCTCGGCGCTGGAATAGTCGTGGCACCCTAAGACAAATGATGCAAGTCAGTTCCGCGTGAACCTGCAATTGTGACCATTGTGCAACATCCGTCTTGTTAAGGCGCGATTTACCCCCCTTGAATCACGATTTTGTGAGGTGTTGACTTGAAACTTGGAGGATCGAACGTCACATGCGCCCTCGAGGGTCTTACCCGCTCAAGAGGACAAATCATGGACATTTCAATTCGCGCGATGATTATCGCGATGGGCGCTGCCGCTTTGGCTGCGCCAGCGTTTGCGCAAGAAGCGCCAGGTACCAAGGAAGCCGAAGTCGTTGTTGTGACCGGTACCCGCGTGGCAGCGCGCTCCGCGCTCAGCACTGCTGCACCTGTCGATGTCGTATCGGCTGCTCAATTGGCTCAACAAGGTTCGCCAGAATTGAACCAGCAATTAGCGATTGCATTGCCAAGCTTCAACTTCCCGCGTCCAGCCATCGTGGACGGCACTGACTCGGTACGTCCAGCAACCTTGCGCGGCTTAGCTCCAGACCAAACCTTGGTCTTGGTGAATGGCAAGCGTCGTCATACAGCTTCGCTGGTCAATATCAACGGTTCGATCGGTCGTGGCTCTTCTGCAGTTGATATGAACACCATTCCAACCGGCATTTTGGAAACCGTTGAAGTACTTCGCGATGGCGCGTCAGCTCAATATGGCTCTGACGCCATTGCCGGCGTGATCAACTTGCGCCTGAAGCAGCGCCGTGAAGGCGGCAATGTCACTGTGTCATATGGCCAGCGCCAAACCACGGTCACAACCGATCCGGCACCTGCTTTGCCAAACGGCACCACGAACTTC
>JBEIEG010000093.1:0-9174 GCA_040383035.1 Hyphomonadaceae bacterium
ACCCATCTATTTCGCGACCAGCCCGAGAAGCATCTTGAATGATCGCCCGGGCAATCTCGGCCAGATCCACCGCTTCTGGTTCTTCAGACCATTGGCCTTGGGCAAAAGCCAAATACTCTTCCAGCATGCCCTCCATCTCGATGATATCTTTGCGGGCTTCGTCAATATCGCTGGAAGCGGGCATCATGGCTAATTGTAGCTTGAGCCGGGTAAGTGGGGTTCGCAAATCATGGCTGACCCCGGCGAGTAGATTGGTGCGCTGTTCGATGTGGCGTTGGATGCGCCCGCGCATCTGCAAAAAGGCCAAAGTCGCGCGGCGCACTTCGGCTGACCCTGCTGGCTTGAGGCTCACATTCTCGCCTCGTCCAAACCGGTCGGCTGCATCCGCCAGCCGCTCCATCGGGCGGACTTGATTGCGGATGAATAGGACTGAGACCGTTGCCAAAAGTATGGTCGCGCCTGCTAGCCAAAGAATAAAGATACCGCCGGTCGAGGCAAAAACCCGATCGCGATAGGCTAAAAAGCGCAAAACCCCACCGGGCACTTCAACCCGAATGTCGACATAATCGGGATAACGCGTCGTATCAAACCAGAATTTCTGCCGCAGTGACCCAGACAAAGCCCGCCGCAAGGTCCGGTCAAATGCCGGTATTACGGCAAGGCGTTCCCGCTCTGGCAATTTGGCCTGCTTCTGGAGAGCGACCGAGAGGCGCAAGTCTGCCCGCGCATAATTGGAAATGGCGGCGAGGTTTTCAGGTGTCGGGTTGTCGGCGTAAAGCTGGGTGACGAGGGCAACATCCCCCGCTGCCCCTTCACTCAAGCGCCGGCTGACCTGTTCCCAATGCAAATCAAAGAACAAATAGGTCACGACGATTTGCATAATCGCCACCGGTAACACGATGATAAGGAGCGAGCGGGCAAAAAGCCCGCGCGGAATTAGTGCCTTTAGGTCCATCGTAAAAGGCCTTGCCGCAAAACAGTTTTACGCATCATGCATCAACCGATAGCCAAGCCCACGAACCGTCTGCAGGTAGTGAGGTTCTGCTGGATCATCTTCCAATTTACGGCGCAAGCGGGTGACCTGAACATCAATCGAACGCTCGACCGTCACACCTGCTTTGCGTGCCAATTCTTCCCTCGTGATGGTGGCACCCGGTCTGGCCGCTAAGGCGGCCAGCAGATCTCGTTCAGCATCGGTCAAACGCACCAAAGCCCCATCCCGGCGCAACTCGCCTTTGGTGGTGTTCCACGTCACAGACCCTAACAGCAGCACGTCAGCCGCCGGAGCAGGACGCGCGCGCTTTAAGATTGCAGCGATGCGCAAAGCCAATTCCTCAGGCTCAAAAGGCTTGCCGAGGTAATCATCGGCACCCGCAGTCAGGCCCTCAATCCGGTGACTTGGGTCGCCCAAAGCGGTCAGAAGAATGATGGGCGTATCGCGCTCACCCCTAACGGAACGGGTCAGCGAAACGCCATCCTCGCCCGGCATCATCACATCCAAGATAACCAGATCAAACATCAAGGCATCCATTAGCTTCCGGGCGCTGGCGGCATCGGACGCTTCCGTTACCGAATAGCCAAGGCCACTGAGATAGCGCTTCAAGAGGCTGCGAATGCGATCATCATCATCGACGACAAGCAGGTGAGCTGGAAAGTCGGCTTGGGTACGAGGGGCCATTAGAGGGCTCTATTGGGTTTGGGGGCTAAAGTGGCACCAGAAGGCGCTGATGCGGCGGACCCGGCGGACGATTCTGTGAGGGTTGAGAGGACTTTGTCACACCCGGCCACTGCTTCACTGCCTGCAATGCGGTAGGCACCAGCCAAACGCGTGCGCATGGCTAAAGCTAATTCTGTGGCGACGGCCGCACCTTCCGCTGTCAGATGAACAATCTTGCGCCGTCCATCGCGCGAATCTTCTGTGCGGCTTAACCACACGCGTGATTCTAACCCATCCAGCGTTTTAAGCATGGCTTGCTTGCTCAGTCCCAGTTCTGCGGCGAGTTTCAAAACGGGCAGGGGATTGCCCAAGAGCTCACATAGACAACGCACGTCTGCCCAAGAAACTTGATGCTGTTGCCGCTGCTCTTGCGTGGCCGCCTTCAACAAATCACCCGCTTTGAAAATCAAGGAAACCCCGAGGTCGAGCTCGTCCTCGCGCAAATAGAGGCGCGGCCCGCCTGCGGCAGGGCTGCTTGATCTGGCAAAAGCATTCGGTAAGGTGTTGACAGTCATGGCTGGTCCAAGAGATTGCGTCTCATCGCATTTGGGTTCAAGCCCACCGACTGTGAAGCTTTGATAAACCTATACACTGAACTAGGCGCAAGACACATGACTTTCATTCCTTACGACGATCGCGACGGCTGGATCTGGATGGACGGCGAATTTAAGCCTTGGCGCGAGGCGAAAGTGCACGTGTTGACCCATGGTCTCCATTACGGCTCGTCGATCTTTGAGGGGGAGCGCGCCTATGATGGTCAGATCTTTGAAAGTCTTCGCCATACAGAGCGGTTGTTCCGGTCGGCAGAGATTTTAGGAATGAAGCCTGCGTTCACTGTGGCAGACATTGAAGCAGCCAAAGCCGAAGCCATGGCGAAAAATGGCTTTGAGAATTGCTACATCCGCCCGGTCATGTGGCGTGGCAGTGAAATGATGGGCGTGTCCGCTCAACAGACTACCATCCGCGCTGCGGTCGCAGTTTGGGAGTGGGGCAATTACTTTGCCGACAAAATGAGCGGGATCCGAATGACCAACGCCAAATGGCGCAGACCCGACCCAAAGACGGCGCCCTGTGAGGCCAAAGCAGCTGGCCTTTACATGATATGTACCGATTCAAAGCATGCTGCTGAAGCCGAAGGTTATGCAGATGCTTTGATGCTCGATTGGCGCGGCCATGTCGCCGAAGCCACAGGTGCGAATGTCTTTTTCATCCAAGACGGGGCGATCCATACCCCCGTGCCCGATTGCTTCCTCAATGGCATCACGCGGCAGACCGTGATCCGCCTCGCGCGTGACAAGGGCTATGAAGTGGTTGAGCGGACGATCATGCCTGAGGAACTCGGCAATTTCTCTGAATGCTTCATCACAGGCACCGCAGCAGAAGTAACGCCAGTCAAAGAGATTGCAGGCATCCACTACCAGCCAGGCCGCGTGTGTGAAGATATGGTCCACACCTATGATGCGCTGGTGCGCGGCAAACACGCATAGGAGCGTTCATGAAAAAAGGTTTCTTGGCCCCGGTTCTGGGGATCACCGCGCTCGTTTTGGTTGGTGCGGGTGCGTTTGCTTTCAATGGCTTGGACAAAGAAACCAAAGGCGTTCTGGCGCAATTGCCGACCAATAGGGATGTTTTGTTCTGGTCTATTCCCCAGCGCGATGCCGCGTTTCGGGCGATGGATCGGTTGGAGTTTTTGGCCAAAAGCCGTGTGGTTGAGGCCGGTCCCAAGGCGTCTGAACTGCCAGTCGGTGCGCCTTTAGCAATCCCGAATATTGACGCTTATATGCAAGCGCAGCGCTCGTCTGGCATTGTCATTATCCAAGACGGCAAAGTCCGATTTGAGAAATATGGCCTTGGCTTCGATGCCGCCGGGCGCTGGACAAGCTTTTCGGTCGCCAAGTCCTACACTTCCACCTTAGTGGGGGCCGCTATTCAAGACGGCTATATCAAGAGCCTGTCTGACAACGTCTCAACCTATATTCCGGGCCTAAAAGGCTCCGCCTATGATGACGTGACTGTCGAGCAATTGCTCACCATGTCGTCGGGTGTTGCGTGGAATGAGGATTATGAAAACCCAAACTCGGATGTAGCGAAGTTCAATAATGCAAAGGCTGATGATGGCGTTGATGCCACGACCAGCTATATGCGCAAACTACCCCGTGCCCACGCTCCCGGTACTGTTTGGAACTACAACACTGGCGAGACCAATTTGGTCGGCATTTTGGTCAGTTCTGCCACCAAGAAGCCACTTGCGACCTATCTGTCAGAGAAGATTTGGAAGCCGTTCGGCATGGAACAAAAGGCGACCTGGATCCTCAATAGCACGGGTCAGGAAATTGCAGGCTGTTGTTTGCAGATGGCAATCCGCGACTACGCGCGCATGGGGCAATTTGTGTTGGCGGGCGGTAAGATTGGCGAAACCCAAGTGGTCCCTGCCGACTGGTTTGCCAAAGCGACCACTAAGAAAATGGATTATGGCGAACCCGGCCGCGGCTATGGCTATCAATGGTGGACGTATGATGACGGCAGCGTGTCCGCACAGGGCATTTTTGGGCAAGGCATCTTTATCGATCCTAAGCGCAAGTTGGTTATTGCCTCCAACGCCAACTGGACCCGCGCGACTGATGGGCCTGAGGGCGCAGCCCGGGAAGTCTTTTACAAGCAAGTCCAAGATCTGATTGATGCGGAGGCCGCTGCGAAGGCTACGTCTACCAAGTCGGCGAACTAATACCACCTGCAGCCTCCGCAAGGCGGCGGTGCGTGCTGGCTGTGGTGCCGACTGGCAAATCTGTCAGTGGAAAGAAGCCGTGCTCAGCGATCTCATGGGCCCGGTCGGTTGGCTGGGTCGTCCAAGCTTCGGCCCGATACAATAAGACGTGGTCGCCTTTGAAATAAGCGAAATTGGTGTGAATGGATATTAGACGTAAGTCTTCAGGTCGAATGATGAGGCCCGCCTCCTCGCGCGCTTCCTTGATGGCCGCATCCAATGCATGCTCGCCTCGTTCAACGCCGCCGCCAGGTAAGTGCCAGCCGGGCAAATAGGTGTGGCGCACCAAACAAATACGGTCTTGGGCGTCAATCGCCAGAATCCGCACACCCAAGGTCGCCCCGCGTGACAGTCGGAACCACGTATGTATCACAGCTTTGCGCAGAAACTTTAGCATGCAGCCTTGTATAGGGTGACTTGGCGGCGCGTGCCAATGCCGCTAGAGAAGCACGCAACGACATAAGGAGTTTCCACAATGTATGCCATTCTCGCACTCGTTTTGGCCGTTGGTGCCATGGCTATCTTGAACCTGATTGAGTTCAAGCGCCTAGATTAGTCCACTAGTCCCTAGCCCCAGCCGTTTTACCCATTCTGTGCTTTGGTTTCTTCGGCTGCGGCTGCCGCGATTGGGGCTAAGGCTTCATATAGTTCTGGAATAGAGATCGGCTTATTCAAAAAGCCGGTCATACCCGCCGCGAAGGCGGCTTCTCGCGTTTCTGGCCGCGCGTCCGCCGTCAATGCGATAATTGGCAAGGCTGGAAAATCGAGCGCCTGCAAGTCTGCTTCTAGAGCCCGAATCTGGCGCGTGGCTTGATAGCCATCCATGTTGGGCATATGCAAATCCATCAAAATGGCATCGAAGCGGGCTTTCTGGATCGTCTCCAGACACATGAAGCCATCGGCAACGATCACGCAGGAATGGCCTAATTGTTCCAGGATAACAGCGATGATCTTCTGATTGATCTGATTATCTTCCACAACCAAAATGCACAAAGCCCGCGTGTGATCGACCGACCCAATCGGTTCATCCAGATTACTCGCCACCCGTTCAAGCGGCAGATAAAACTGAATCGAACCATGACGCGCACCCCGCGTAGCGATGGTGACATCGCCGCCCATGGCGCGCGCGAGCTTTCGCGCCAATGGCAGATCAATGCCATTGCTTTGCGTGATGGGATTATCGGGTGTTTGAATGCTGGAGAAAGGCTCAAACAGGCTGCGGGCTTCAAGACTAGAATAGGGCGCACCAACATCTTGGAGAACGACCAAGGCACCATGACCATTCTCACCAGCGCTGAGGCGCATTTTCATGGTGCCCGGCCCACTGCGCTCAATCGCATGGCGCAACATGGCTTGCAGCGTCCGCAGGAACAGCTTCTCGTCGCCGAGGAAATTGGCCCGCGCGGCGGTATCTATATCCAGTTGAAGGTCGATCCGACGCTCCGTGGTCCGCGAATTCATGGCTTCACAGGCTGTCATGCACGCCTTGGCCAGTGGAAACGCGTTTGTGCGGACATCCATTGTGCCGGACTCTATCCCCGAAAGGTCGAGCGCTGAATCAACCAGCGACAACAATTGTTCACCAGCCAATTCAGAAGCCTCAACCAAGTCTGCGAGTTCAGGCCGGTTTGCTTGTTCCTTGAGTAGTCGCGGTAGGGCCATAAGCGCATGAATAGGCGTACGAAACTCATGACTTAGGCCTGATACAAAGCGGTTTTTAGCTTCAAGCCCTGCTTGGGCAGTTTTTCGCGCCTCGATCAATTCGCGCTCTTTTTGCTTCTGTTCGCTAATGTCCATGATTGTACCGGCAAAACGCAGCACAAGGCCGTCGCTGTCATGGATGCTCGTGCCGTTCACCGACACCCAGCGTATCTCACCGGTTGGTCGCATAACTCGAAATTGCGCGGTATATGGGATACGCTCGCCAAAGGCCCGCGCACAAGCGGCGCGCACCGACTGCCGATCTTCAGGATAAATCAGGTCTTCAAATACCGATTGAAACGTGCGTGAGTCAGCCTGGAGAAGACCCAAAATGTCGCGGCAAGATGGTGAGAGATAATGCGAGTTGGCGACACGGTCGTGATCCCAAACGCCAAGCTTCGCGTGCCGCAATGCTAAGGCATAACGCTCCACCAAGGTTCTTGTATCTGTCAAATCATCGGCGGATTGAGGTGCAGCATTCAGCGTGATTTGCACAGCTCGCTGGCCCCGAAAATCAATCATCCGTTCGGTCACATCGGCAAAAAACAAGTCGCCTTCAACGGTTGAGAAGTAGGTGAAACGACGCTCAGGGTCTTTTTGCGGCTGGACATAGGTCCCCATCAGCCCTGTGATGTTGCGATGGTCGGTTAGGTTTCGAATAGAAGCAAAACCAAAAGCCACTGCGGCTGCCTTGTTCGCATACAGAATTTCTTCATGACAGCGGACAAAGATACCTTGTGGTAGGTTGCCTAAGATATCATCAAAGGTTCGCAAGTGGTCCATGAACGCAACCAGATCAAAGATGATATTTAAGATAATAAAATTACTTTTATAATCCTTAAATCCTTATCGACGAATTACAAAGTCAATCTTGCAGTAGCCAACTGCGTCGCCGCCTTTGTGCTGGCAGGAAGGGCTGGCCCTGCAGGCGTCCGTGCCCTAGTTTATGCCCCATGACGATCAACCCAAAAACCGTACTGGTAACAGGTGCTGGCCAACGCCTCGGACTTGCCATTTCAGAAGCGCTGGCAGAGGCGGGGCATTGTGTCATCCTTCACGCCAGCAATTCGATTGCCCAAGCCGAGTCCGCCGCGTCACGATTGCGGGCGGCAGGGGCAAAGGCCTTTGCCGTGCAGGCGGACCTCTTGGTGGAGGCCGATGTTGCGAGCCTGATTACGCGGGCCAGCAGTCTGGCTGGTGGCCCCATCACGGGGCTGGTCAATAATGCGTCAATCTTTGAAGGCGACGAGGCATCGGACTTTACACGCACCAGCTGGGATCGTCACTTTGACGTCCATGTTCGCGTGCCCTGCGAATTGGCGCGCAACTTGGCTGCTGCTTTGCCAGAGGGGCAGACTGGTTCCATCATCAATCTCATTGACCAACGCATTTTCAAGCTAACGCCACAGTTTTTCACCTACACCTTGTCCAAAGCTGCCTTAGCCACAGCAACGCATACGTTGGCGCAGTCGCTTGCCCCTCACGTGCGCGTCAATGGCGTGGCACCAGGGCCGACGGCACGCAACATCCGCCAGTCTGAGGAAGATTTTCAAAAACAAGTCGATGCAACGCTGTTGGGCACGGGCAGTCCTGTCGCAAGTGTGGTAGATGCGGTTTGCTTTCTGTTAAATGCCGAGGCCATAACGGGCCAAATCATGGCCGTTGATGGCGGGCAAAGCCTGATTTGGCGTACACCTGATGTGGATGGGATCAACGAATGAAATCTTCAGGCCCCTCTGAATTGGGCGTTGTGATGCGACAAGGCGGAATGATCCGCCGCCCTGCCAAGCCACCCGCCAAGCCGCTTTCTGCGCAATCGAAGGGCGAGGAGGCCGCGCCGACGCGCGCCGTCTCGACTAAGATTTTCGTCAAAGGTCTGATGGTTGAAGCTGAATGCGGCGTCTATGCGCATGAGAAGGGGCGTCGGCGGCCTTTGGTGGTCGATCTTGAAGTGCAGGTCGGCACCTCGGTCCGCGCTGGCAGGGATGAGCTGGCCGAAACCGTCGATTATGACAGCCTTGTTGCGCATGTGCGCACCGTCGCAGCGGGTGAACATTTACATCTGATTGAAACTTTTGCCGAAAAGGTCTGCGAGGCCGTATTGACGGACAAGCGGATTTTGAGTGTCCGGCTGCGGGTTGAAAAGCCCGGCGCGGTGCCAGGGGCTGCTTGTTCTGGCGTTGAGCTAGAGCGGACGCGTTAGCCCATGCCTGACACGCCTCACGCAGAAACGGTGGCGTCAATGACAGCAATGATCATCGGCATTGAGCAAGCCCGCGCCATTCCATGGCCCACGGCAAATTCCCACAAGCATAGTCGTGGCCGGCTTGCCGTCATCTGCGGTGGTAGATTGCAAACAGGTGCGGCGCGCCTTGCTGCCGCTGCGGGGCATCGCATAGGGGCAGGGTGGGTCAGTCTGATCGCCGTCCCAGAAGCCGCGACCATTCTGGCTTGTCATGAGACAGAGCGTTTGATCGTCGAGCGCTTGCCTGAGCAAATCCTATCAAGCCTTTGTGCGGATTTTGATGCGGTGGTGTTGGGTCCTGCCTTCGGGCTGACTGACGGCCAAGCCGGGGATGTGCTGGATATGGTGCAGGGCTTTCCGAAGCCCTTGGTGCTCGACGCCGACGCCTTGACCGTCATTGCTCAAAGTGGCCGCGACGGGCCTTTGTGGCAGGCCGTGCGCGCCCGCACCGCCCCAACCATCCTCACCCCGCACAGCGGCGAATTTACCCGCCTCGCAGGGCCATTTGATCCGGAGAAGAAGCGGGAGGCGAGTCTGACGCTCGCCCAAGACCTGAAGGCTATCGTCGTGCATAAAGGTGCAAAGACTTGGGTCCTAGCCCCAGATGGGCGCCTAGCTTCATCAGAACTGGCCACACCTTTTTGTGCCAGCGCCGGAACTGGCGATGTGCTGGCTGGCCTGATTGGTGGTCTATTGGCGCAGTCTATGCCCACGTTTGAAGCAGCCTGCGCGGCAGTCTGGATCCAT
>JBEIEG010000094.1:0-9075 GCA_040383035.1 Hyphomonadaceae bacterium
AAAAAATGGAGCGGGCGATGAGATTCGAACTCACGACATCCACCTTGGCAAGGTGGCGCTCTACCCCTGAGCTACGCCCGCGTCCTTGGGTACCGAAGGAACAAGTCCTCCGTAAGGACGGCGCATATGCCTCAGAGATGACTTAAGTGCAAGGGGGGTGTGCCGTGCTTGATGCAGCTAGGAGCGATGGGTTACAGCAAGGGCATGACTGCTGCTGCCTCTGACCCTGCCACCCGCGCTGATCTTTTCGCTCTTTTTGAGCAGCTAAACATCGGCCACCACACATTGGATCATCGCCCTGTTTTCACCGTTGAAGAAGGGGCGGACATTAAGGCTGCGCTTCCCGGTGGTCACACAAAGAATTTGTTTCTGAAGGATAAGGATGGGGCGTTCTTTCTCGTCTGCGCTTTGGGTCAAACGCAGGTGCGCCTCAATCAGCTTCACAAGACGCTGGACTGTGCGCGCTTGAGCTTTGGTAGCGAGGCGCACCTGTTAGAGTATTTGGGCGTCACGCCCGGCTCTGTGACGCTATTTGCGCTAATTAACGATCCTAGTCAGAAGGTCACATTGGTGCTCGATGAGGCACTGCTGGCGGAAGAGCCAATCAATTTTCACCCGCTGAAAAATGATGCGACCACCGCAGTCTCTCAAGCCGATCTGGCGGTGTTTATCCGCCATTGGGGTGGGCGGGTCTATCAGTGTGATTTCTCGGGCGAAGCACCCCAAGCTAAACCTTGGAGATAAAGCCCATGAAACACAGGCCAGCGCTTGCAACCTGATAGGGCTAAGCCCATTTCTAATCGAGAAGCGACTTCATCTATAACGCAGTGTGAGAGGAGCGTGCGGACCGCACGGATAATCCATGGCCCTTATTGGCTTAGGCACGTCAAAACCAAAATCTGGCCCATCCGCTGACCCAACGGGCCTTATCAAGGACGGCAGTGATCAAGCCTTTAAGGCTGATGTCATCGATGTTTCTATGGAAACACCGGTGCTGGTCGACTTTTGGGCACCCTGGTGCGGCCCTTGCCGCACGCTTACCCCAATTTTGGAAAAGGTGGTGCGTGCGGCAAATGGCAAGATACGCCTTGTGAAAATCAATATTGATGAGCATCCAGCCATTGCGGGCCAATTGCGGGTGCAATCCATTCCGGCCGTCTTTGCCTTCGACAAAGGCCGTCCGGTGGATGGCTTTATGGGAGCCCAGCCAGAAAGCCAGATTAAAGCCTTGGTTGATCGCTTAGTTGGTAATCAGCCTGCCGGTGTGGACGAGCTTTTGGCCGCCGCAAAAGAGAGCCTTGATCTGGGTGATCTGGGCGGTGCGGGGCAGTCCTATGCTCAAGCAGCCAGCCTCGACCCCGAGAACCCAAAAGCGCTTGCCGGTCTTGCGCGCGTCTATGTGATGGGTGGAGACTTAGAAAAGGCACAAGAGATTTTAGCCTCTATTCCCAAAGCCAAGGCCAAGGACAGTGATGTCATAAGTGTTCAGGCTCAGATTGATCTGATCTTAGACGTCGCAGAAGCTGGGGATCCGGCGGTGTTGAGCGAAACGCTGGCCGAAGCGCCTGATGATCTTTCCGCCCGATTTGAGTTGGCGAAAGCGCATATCGCGACGGGAGATTTTGAGGGCGCGGTGGAACATTTATTGTTCATCATCAAGCAGGACCGCGCTTGGCAGGACGATGCAGCCCGCAAGCAATTGCTCAAAGTCTTTGATGCGGCTGGACCTATGGCAGAAGTCACGCGGCAAGGGCGGCGGAAGCTATCCGCCATTTTGTTTTCCTGATCCAAAAGCAGCGCTTAAATGAGGGCAAATTCATGGTGGCAGGTTATGTCTATCGCAAACCAACAGACCTTCCAGCAACTATCCCGGTATTCCCACTAACGGGTGCATTGTTGTTTCCGCGTGGTCAAATGCCGCTGAATATTTTTGAGCCGCGTTATCTCAATATGATTGATGATGCTTTGGCTGGAAATCGGCTGATTGGAATGATCCAGCCAGATGGGACGGGTGATCCCGAGAAGCCCGGTCTGTCGCGGGTTGGGTGTGTGGGTAAACTGACGTCATTTTCAGAAACCGACGATGGCCGCTATTTGATCACTTTGACGGGGATTTGCCGATTTGCCGTCGCCCGCGAGTATCAGGCGTCCAAACCCTATCGTCAGGTCACAGCCGATTGGCAAAGCTTTGCCGACGATTTGAAGACGCCGGGCTCCATGGTTGGTTTTGACCGCAAAGACTTGCTAGAGGCTTTGCGCGCCTATCTTGAGCGTAACAATCTGAAGGCTGATTGGGGTTCGATTGATCAAGCCCAAGCAGAGCCTTTGGTGAACGCGCTTTCGGCGCTATGTCCTTTTGTGCCGATCGAGAAGCAGGCCCTCTTAGAGGCACCGACCATTGAGGATCGACGCGATGTCCTGATTGCCTTACTAGACATGGATCAAGGTGACCGCGACGATGATGAGGATGATGAGGAGAGGCCCCTGCAATGACCGATGCCCCCAAGAACACTGCCAGTGAAGGGCGCGAGATTGATCCACGGCTTTTGGAAATCCTTGTTTGCCCGGTGACCCGCACGCGTTTGACCTATGATCGCGACAAGGGCGAATTGGTGTCGAAGGCCGCCCGCTTGGCTTATCCAATTCGTGATGGCGTACCGATTATGTTGGCGGGTGAAGCGCGTGAGTTAAATGATGCCTGACGCGGCAATTGCTGCCCCGGATCGGCCTTGGCCGGTCGAATTGACCTTCCAAGCTGACGCCAAGAGTCTCAAGGCCCACTTTGACGATGGGGTGAGTTTTATCATCCCGTACGAGCTGTTGCGTATCGAAAGCCCATCAGCGGAGGTGCAGGGTCATTCTGCTGCAGGCAAGAAGTGGGTGGCAGGGAAGCAACATGTAAGTATTGTGCGGGCAGAGCCTGTCGGCCGTTATGCATTGCGGCTTGTCTTCGATGATGGCCATGATACCGGCATTTATACATGGGACTGGCTCTATCGGCTTGGCCGCGATCAGGCCCGTCTGATGGAAGCCTACCGCCTGGCGATGACCGTTTAAGCAACCACCGACAGGATTTGCGCGGCTTCTTCGGCGTCACGGCCAATCTGGGCCATCAGCTCCGGCAAGCCCGAAAACTTGATTTCTGGGCGCAGGAAAGCGTGCAAACCAACTTCCAAACGGCTGCCATAAAGGTCACCTTCAAAGTCAAAAATATTGACCTCAAACAAGGGCTGTCTAAGGCCCGTTGTTGGCGTGCGGCCGAAATTTGCAACCCCACTATACCAAGCTTCATCGCCTAAGCGATTGACGCGAACGGCATAGACACCAAAACGTGGCGCGAGCTGATCTTCCAAGTGGAAGTTTGCAGTCGGGAAACCAATCGTGCGGCCGCGCTTCTCTCCATGCTGCACAATGCCTTCCACGCGCCAAGGCCGACCCAATAATGCGGTGACCATGGCTAGATGGCCCGCTCTTAAGGCTTCACGAACCCGGGTGGAAGAATAGCGCACGCCGCTGTGGTCTAGCACGGGCTCGACAATGCTAACGCCAAAACCCAACCGATCACCCATGGCTCTCAACATCGCTCCGTCACCGCGCCTGTCGCAGCCAAAGCGGAAGTCATGACCAACGGTGACATGCCGAGGTTTGAACTTCCCAACCAGAATGTCGGCAATGAAGTCCTCTGCCGTCATACTGGCCATGGTGGCATCGAACGGAATTTCAAACATGAACGCTGCACCAACATCAGCCGCTCTCTCCGCCCGAAGGCGAGGTGTGTTCAGGCGGAAGGATGGGGTATCTGGTCCAGCAAAAAAGCATTTCGGCGGCGGTTCAAAAGCCGCCACCGCCAGTGGGCTGGTTGGGCACGCCTCTTGAGCCGCGCGTAGAACCGCTACATGGCCTAAATGAAGCCCATCAAAAGCCCCCAGCGCAAGGCTCGCGCCTTGAGCTTCTGTTGGAATGAGAGACCGCGTATCGAAACTAAGCATTAGCCCTCGCGCTTTGCGACCATCACAACCGCTTCACCACTGAGTACTGCTTTGCCAGCGATCAGGCAGGTTGTCGACAGGGTGACAAAGCCTTTCGCAGGGTCAAGCTGGGTGATCTCAACGCGGCTGGTGACCGTTGCGCCGATCTTCACAGGACGCTTGAACTGCAAACTTTGGCTAACATAGACCGAGCCGGGGCCCGGCAACCGCATGCCAATTAGGGCAGAGACATGGCTGGCGGTTAGCATGCCATGGGCGATCCGCTCTTCAAATCGGGTGGTCGCGGCGAAGTCGGCGTCGAAATGAACTGGGTTCATATCGCCTGAGGCCGCACCAAACATCAAGATGTCTGCTTCGGTAACCGTGCGAGCCGATTCGGCGGTCTGACCGATGCTCAATTCTTCAAAATAATAGCCTGCAGCAGGATTTGGCATGGGATGTCCTTTTTTCGTGCGTGATTCACGCTTCTTTAGCGCTCAACTGGTAGAGGTTTGTCAACCGTGGGGTGAGAGTGGCCGAAGCCACCAAAGGAGAAGTCGTATGGCAGTGGATATGAATGCGCCAATCTTGGTCGTCGACGATTATCAGACAATGGTTCGTATCATTCGCAATCTTTTGAAGCAGCTAGGCTTTGAAAATGTCGATGAAGCCGCTGACGGGCGCGAAGCTCTCGGGAAAATGAGGACGAGAAAATATGGCCTCGTGATCTCGGACTGGAACATGGAACCCATGACCGGTTTTGAGCTGTTGCGCGAAGTGCGCGCCGATGAAATCTTGAGACCAACGCCATTTATTATGGTGACCGCTGAATCCAAGACAGAAAACGTGATCGCAGCCAAAAAGGCTGGTGTGAACAATTATATCGTCAAGCCATTCAACGCCCAAACCCTGAAAGCCAAGGTCGCGTCTGTTCTGGGCGATTTTTAAGCATTACTTGTAAAAAGGGGGGCTGACGATGCCGGCACCAGAAGTTGCTATCAAAGTCCGTGACGCGATCACCGCGCTGAAAGGCGCAGACTTTAAGGACCCTCGCCTAGGAGAGGTTCTGAACTTGGCTTCGCAAATGAGCGAAGCCATGCAAATGTTCTTTGGTTCAATCGACCGCAGTTTGTTCGACGAGATGCGTTATATCTCGTCTTATATTCAACGCACGCGCCTTGAAATCTCCAACTTGCGTCCAAATGATCTAAGTGAAGATCGTATCCCTGGCGCTGGAGCGGAACTTCAGGCGGTTGTTCAGCACACGGCCGAAGCTACCAATCTGATCATGGCCGTTGCAGAAGATGTGATGGCTGCCGATACCAGCGATCCTGCCGCTTATCATTCGTTTGTGTCTGGTAAGATGATGGAAATCTTTGAAGCCTGCACGTTCCAAGACATTACCGGCCAGCGCATTAGCAAAGTCGTCGATACCCTGACTCATATTGAGCAGCGCCTTGAACGGTTTGCCAGTGTGATGGGCGTCGAAGATGCGGCACTTGAAGAGACCTTAGAAGACAAGCGCAAGCGTGAGAATCTGTTGAACGGGCCTGCGCTTAATGGGCCTGAAGTTGCCCAAGATGACATTGATGCCATGTTTAGTACCGATGGTGCTTCCATGGATCAAAACGACTTGGACGCCCTGTTCGACTAAACCAAAATCTATTCTGCGGTTAACAAGCCTGCGTTCATAGAAGTCTGGAACGCATGGCTTGGCTCAGCATATCGATCAGAGTGACTGCAACCACGATGATGATCCCAATCGCCGCTGTCTGCTCATACTGAAAGCTGTTCATGCTTTCCATCAACTTCATCCCAATGCCGCCGGCACCAATCAGACCCAAAACGGTGGCTGAGCGCGAGTTTGATTCAAATCGATACAGCGCATAAGATGTCCATAAGGGCGCGACTTGCGGCAAGACGCCCCACATAATCTCATGCAATTTCGCAGCACCGGTGGCGCGTACGCCTTCGACCGGGCGGCTATCGATGGACTCTACAGCCTCTGAGAACAGTTTGGCCAACACCCCGGCGGTATGCAGCGCAATGGCCAAGACCCCAGCCAGCGGCCCAAGACCCACGGCCACAATGAAGATCAGACCAAGCACCAGTTCATTCACTGACCGCAAAAAGTCCATCAAGCGCCGCATCGGCCAGACTAGCCAAGCCGGTGCCACATTGGCTGCGCACATAAAGCCAAAGGGAATGGCCAAGATCACCGCTAGACAGGTGCCCCAGATGGCGACTTGAACCGTTAGCCACATCTCCCGCACATAGACCCGCCATTCCGTAAAGTCGGGATTGATCAGCCGTGTCGTGAAGGTCTGCATATTCTCCGAGTTGGTGAATAGCCTGGTAACCTTCGAGATTTCGGCGGGACCGAAGCTGATAACCAGCAACAGGAAAATCCCGCCCCAGACCAATAGGTCATAGAGTTTGTCGGCCGCTGTCCGTGTAGGCGGGGCGGGCACATGCCCCAGCGAAAAAGTGCCGCTCGCTTTCATTGGGGTCGTACTCATTTCTTGACCGCCTTTCCTTCAACAGCATAGCCTTCAGTTGGCGTCGTCGGTAGCAAGGGCAAGACGCGGCCTTTCGCAGCTTCTGCTTCAGCTTGGATGGCATCAAAAGCTTCCTTGGCCTTCGAAATCTTACCGACATCGCCCGATTGCTGGGCTTGCATTAAATCTTCGGTTGCTTGCATCTGCCGGACGGGCAGTAAGTGATCATTATTGGCGGGCTGGAACAGGCCAAAGCTGAGCGAGGCCAGAATCGCACGCTCGCGATCCTGCTGCGCTTTATCGCCTTGCCGACCATAATTCAGGAAGAAGTCTTTGATTTTCTTCTTCTTCACGGGATCGAGGTCTTTGCGCCACATGATGGGATCCTCCGGCAATGTCGGCGAGGTCCAAATGACTTTCACCTTGCCGATCAGCCGTGGATCTTGCACGCCCAAGATCTGCAGCGACGTGGAATTGTTAGTCGCCGCGTCTAACAGGCCTGCTGCAACCGACTGCACATTGGCTTCATGATTGGCTGACCGGACGGTCTTAAAGCAATTGGAAGGATTGATGTTGCGCGGCGCAAATAAATAAGTCATCGGCGCTAAAGTGCCCGAGGTTGAGCTCGCATCACCCATGCCAAAGTCTTTGGTGCGATCGCAGGCCAAAAGCTCATCAATAGTCAGGGTAGAGTTCTTATTGACAATCACGACAGAATTATAGCCGTCCACACCCGAAGGATCTGAAGAACGCAGGAACACTTCGGCCTTACCGGTGCTGGCAACTTCCCAGCCTGGCTTGTTCGAGAACCAGCCAACTTGGGTCTGACCAAACTGCATGGCAGTGACCAGCGGTGCATAGCCTGTTTGGAAATAAGGCTTAATTTTCAGCCCGGTCTGCTTTTCCATATCGGCCAAAAACGGCTTCCAGCGGGCACCCAGATTTTGGCTGTTCTCGGTGGCTAGGATAGAGAAATTGATGTCGGCCTCAACCGTGGGCTTGGCTTGTTGCCATAAGGCGTAAGAGCCACCGATAACCATGGCCAAGGCCAAGCTCCACTGCACCACTTTTTCCAAGATATTCTGGTGGCCTGGCTTGTTGATTTCTGGAACGGGCTCTTCCTTTGGGGCCGCGTCGCCGGTTTCCTCGTCGAACTCGGCACCATAAATCTCAATCAGCCGATCGCGGGTGAGGCCGTCCTTCGGGCCGTCATAGACAATTTGTCCCGCTTTTAGTGCGACAATGCGGTCGCAGAATTTCGTTGCATAATCAATCTGGTGGAGGGTAACGATAACCGTCACGCCATCGCGCTGATTGAGGTCGCGCAACAACTCCATGACCTTGCGGGCAGAGACGGGGTCCAAGGAAGCAACCGGCTCATCTAGAAAAATTGCCTCCGCGCCTTGCACCAGAGCGCGCGCTATTGCGCCGCGTTGCTGTTGGCCCCCTGACAGAGTGTTGGCGCGTTGGGCCGCATAATCAGCGACGCCGACACGGGCCAAGGCTTGCATCGCGCGCTCTTGATCAGCTTGCGGCCATTGACCCAAAAAGCCTTTTGCGAACGGAAGACGGCCCAAGGAGCCCAGCATGACGTTTTGGAATAAGCTGAGGCGGCCCACCAAATTGAACTGCTGAAACACAAAGCCGACGCGGGCGCGGGCTTGGCGGACTGAGTCAGACAATTTGCCATTCTTTTGCACCGAAATGCCCAGCAAATTGACTTCGCCAGTTCCCTCGTCGGTCGTAATCAAGCCGGTGGCATTGCGAAGGAGCGTGGACTTGCCAGAACCTGAAGGCCCAATCAGCGCCACCATTTCCCCCGGCTGGACCGTAATGGATACGTTATTCAGTGCCTTACGGGCACCATAGGTTCGAAACAGGCCTTTGGCCTCTAGAACTGGAGTTGTCATACTTCCCCACAAGCGATCATGCCCCGCCTGTTTAGCGGGTTTGCCGCCAGAGTCACGAGGTCACTGTATGACGGTTCTGTGACAGCAGTGGAGCGGCCTGCTTTAAGCCCGGCTTTTTCCGTGCTATGGCAACCCCATGACACTCACCCTTGACCTTTCGCACCGCCCAAGCGCGGCAACAGACCTTGTTGCGCCGCCTATTTTGACGCGGACCTCGCTTGTCGGTCTGACGCTGTCAGAAATGCGTGAGGCCGTGATTGCTTTGGGGGTGGAGCCCAAGAAAGCGAAAATGCGCGCCCAACAAATCTGGCGTTGGGTCTATTTCTTTGGCGCGCGCGATTTTGACGTGATGACCGATATCGGCAAGGACTTGCGCGCCTTATTGGAAGCCAATCACAGCCTAGATCGACCCGAAGTCATTGAACGACTGGTTTCGACTGATGGCACACGTAAGTGGCTAATCCGCTCGGCCCCTTGGGTTGAGTTTGAGACCGTTTTCATCCCCGATGTCGCGCGCTCTGGTGCCCTATGTGTCTCTAGCCAAGTGGGTTGCACCCTCACTTGCACCTTCTGTCATACGGGCACGCAAAAGCTCGTGCGCAATTTGACGGCGGCTGAAATTGTCGCCCAAGTCATGATTGCACGCGACGATCTGGATGAATGGCCGTCCACGACAGATGGCCGGGCTTTGACCAATAT
>JBEIEG010000095.1:0-9056 GCA_040383035.1 Hyphomonadaceae bacterium
GCTGAGGGCCACGCCTTAATCGAACAGGGCAAAGTAGGGCGACCAAGTCTGGATGGCCTGTTGCAATTGCGCGGCGTGCTGGAAAGTGCGGATTTTGTTGAGCCCGACGAGGTAAAGGCCGCACGCGAAGCCGCTTTGACGATCGGCCTAGATACTGCGCTCGACGCCCTTCTGGCGGCACGGCAACGCGAAGGCGAGGGGCTATTTACCCTGTTTGATGCTTTGCTGACGCGCATTGAGACCATCACCCTTCAAGCCGAAGCGGCGGCAGAGGCCCAAGTGATAGCCATCCGCGACCGCGTGCAAAAACGCGCGGCGGAGTTGTTGGGCGATGTGCCCTATGACCAACAACGCCTGTTGCAAGAGGCTGCCGCGCTCGCTCTCAAAGCGGATGTACGTGAGGAGCTGGACCGTCTTCGGGCCCATAGCGGTGAGGCGCGCACACTCCTCCAACACGGTGGCGATATTGGCCGCAAACTAGATTTCTTGGCCCAAGAATTTCACCGCGAATCCAACACCTTGACGGCCAAAGCTGCGGCCTTAGAACTCACCCGGGCAGGCCTCGACCTCAAGGCCAGTGTCGATCAATTGAAAGAACAGGCAGCCAATGTCGAGTGAGCCCCATCTCTACAAACGTCGCGGTCTGATGTTGGCCTTGGTCAGCCCGTCAGGAGCCGGCAAAACCACTTTGTCCCGTCGCCTTGTTGACGAGGACCCAGACATTGCCCTGTCTGTTTCTTGGACCACCCGCGCGCCCCGCCCCGGCGAGAGCGACGGGGTGCATTACCACTTTGTGGACAAGGACCAGTTCCGCGCCCATCGCGCTCAAGATGGTTTTCTGGAATGGGCCGAAGTCCACGACCATTATTATGGCAGCCCACGTGAAAGCGCCTTTGCCATCCTGCAATCAGGCCGCGACTTGATGTTTGATGTGGACTGGCAAGGCGCTCTGCAATTACGTACCTCGGCCCCAGACGATGTCGTGAAAGTCTTCATCCTTCCGCCCAGCATGGCAGAACTTAAGCGGCGCTTGATCTCGCGCGGGCAAGATACGCCTGAAGTTATCAAGAAGCGCATGACCAATGCCTATGGTGAGATCAGCCGCTGGGAAAACTTTGACTATGTGCTGGTCAATGAGGACCTCGACCAAAGCTATGCGCGTCTAAAGACTATCCTCGAAGCCGAACGCATGCGCCGCGCGCGTCAGCCTTGGATGGGTGGCTTTGTGCAAGGGCTGTTGCGCGAGGATACGTGAGGGGTGGGGGCAGCGACTCAAGCCCCTCGCCCTCTGGGAGAGGGGTTGGGGTGAGGGCTTAAACTCGCAATTCTCAAAGGTTTGTTGGCCCGCTCTTCTTTGATCGGAGCAAATAACTTCCGTGCCCGCAATCCCTCACCCCCGACCCCTCTCCCAAAAGGAGAGGGGAGAGGCCTTTGTACTTAGAAGCGCTTTGGTGTCCAATCTGGAACTCCGTGCCCCCCTAATACAATTCCTTCAGTTCCAACGTCTCTCGCGCGATACGGTCGCGCACCAAGTCGCGCTTTTCTTGCAAGAGACCCCCGAGCCGTATGGCATCGGTAAGCCACCAGACGAAGGTGACGGGAAAGCCAACCATGCTGAGGGTCAGAATTAACATGGCAAGGCCCGTTTTCGTCTCGCCGATAAAAAAGCGATGTGCACCGAGCCAGCCTAGGAAGAACCAAAGTACATAAGCGGGAAAGGGATCTTTCGCTTCTCTGTCCGTACGAAGCTCAATCGCGATCATATCTTCTCGGCTTATTTCCACGATCGCGTGCCCCTGAACTACAACAAACGCTTAGCGCGGACGGCGTGTTTTACAAGCGCGAATGGTTACACCGGCGGGCAGGGCCGTGGCTTCATCGCCGCAGGCATCTTCAAGCTGGCGCGTGGTGAGGCCCATGGCAGTTGATAAATCGGCACCTGAGAGGTTTGCACCGGTAAAATCAGCGCCTTGCAAGCGCGTGCGGCTGATCCGCGCGTCACGCAGAACAACGCCCGTTAGATCTGCACGTGAAAAATCAGCGCCTTCAATATTGGCGCGTGTCATGATGGCCCCGGTAAAGTCTGCATTGACGAAGACTGCGCCCATAACCATGGCCCCCGTCATATTAGCGCCACTGAAGTCGGGATTGGTGCCGCGCGTGCCGCCAAATTTTGCGCCGGTTAGATTGGCACCGATTAACTCGGCATTGGAAAGGTCTGACCCAGCGAAGTCAGAGCCGCTGAAATTAGCACCAGCAGCTTCAACGGAACGTAGACCCGTGCCAACAAAGCTGGCCCCGCGAAAGTTCGATCCATTCATCTCTGCGTTGCTGAGGTCTCCACGGTCAAAGCGCGTGCCGGCAAAATTGCCAGCCGTCATTTCGGCGCTACGTAGAACCGAGCCTGAGAAGTTCGACCCCGCGAAATTACCCGATGACATATGCGCATTGTCCATCCGACGATTGGACATGTCACAGCCCGCACACAATCCAGAGAAGCGACCGGTAAAGGTTACCGTGGAAGGCTTACCGCGCTGATCCCATGTGAACGCCATGACTGGCTGAGCAATGGGGGCGAGGGCGAAAGCAATCAGAAGGGGCAAAGCTTTTGACATCATGAATGCCTTATACTGCTTTGCCGAGAAACTTCCACTTAAATGGTTGTAACAATTTGCCAAGAGGCAGCTGTGGGCAGGCGCTTACTTGCAGGCAGGCACCGTCAAGCCGCGTGGCAACGTGGTTTCTGCATCGCCGCAAGCCTTGCTCAATTGGGCTTGGGTCAAGCCGCGGGCCCCTGCGAGCTCCGCGCCTGACAAATTGGCATTGGCCAGATTGGCGCCAGCGAAATTAGCGCTGGAGAAATAGCCACCGACCAAAATGGCGCGCTCTAGAATGGCACCACCAAAGTTGGCACCGGTTGCCCTTACCCCATAAAGGTTGGCGATTGACAGATCGGTGCCGGCGAAATTGGTGCCGTCAGCTGTAGCCAAGGACATGTCGGACTGACGCAAACGGGCACCGGCAAAGGTCTTACGCGACAGGTCCTGATAGCTCAAATCGGCTTGAAACAGATTGCATTTTGCGCAGGATTTACCGGCTTTGACCGAAGTAATTTGGCCCGCATTTTGCGCAAAAGCAGAGGTGCCGCAGGCAGCTGCGACGAGAATGGCAATGGCGAGACGTTTCATTTTCGGACGCTCCAGCGGTCTAAATATCAGTTCAGACCCCGCCTTGCAGGAATGATGCCGTGACTTGAAGCTGAGTTTCAGGCGCTGCCTTCCGCTTGGCGTGGCCCGGCCCAGCCGCAAGCGTCACAGGCATAGCCAAAGGCGTCTGCTTTCACTGTGAAGTGACCACAGTCTGGGCAGGGGTCGCCCTCATAACGCGCGACGGGGGCAGCAGTCTGGGGCTGAATCAGGGTCGCCTGGATGGGATGCTCTTGGGGTGGACTGGGCCCACGGCTTGCCCGTTCGGCGGCACTGGGTAGGCGCACCAGATTGTCTGGGAAGCTGCCGCGCGAAAAACCTTTGGATATGAAACGCACGGGGTCTGCAGCTTCAGGCGCGCCAGCGTCTGTCACTGCTTCGTCAAACCGGTCTTCGGACAGTTCGGCCAAATCATCGCGGCCCAAATAAGAAACGGCCAGTTCGCGGAACAAATAGTCGAGGATGGATGTCGCGCGCAGAATGGAATCATTGCCCTCTACATCGCCCGCAGGTTCAAAGCGTGTGCCAACAAAGGCGTCGACGAACTCCTCCAGCGGCACACCATATTGCAGGCCAATGGACGTCGCGATGGCGAAATTATTCATCAAGGACCGGAAGGCCGCGCCTTCCTTATGCATGTCGATGAAGATTTCCCCGATCTCGCCATCATCAAATTCGCCAGTGTGCAGATAGACCTTATGGCCTCCCACCGAAGCCTTTTGGATATAGCCTTTGCGCCGATCGGGCAGACGGCGGCGCGCAGCAGGTTGTGGGATCAAGCGCTCTACAACACGCTCAACCACCACTTCGACGCGTTCAACTTTGACTTCTTCAGCCACATTTTCATAGCGGCTCAGGTCAAAGTTTGGCGATTCAAAGCCGGGCTCAGACAGTTTGAGCTTAAAGCCGGCAAAGCCTGCTTGACCTAAAGCTTTAGCAAGCTCTGAGGCCATCGTTCGTACATTCTCGGTGCGCGAGACGGGTAGGCTCAGCGTCACATATTGACGGATCGCTTCATCTTGGGCCGCAGCAAATCGCACGACATTTTCACGCGTCGCCGGGCCAAACACATCTGGGTTGGGCAATACGCCCCATTGGTCAGGCTGGCCCAAGGCCCATTTCTGGGCAGCTGCGATATCCTGCGAGGTAAAGCCCAGTGCCGTCAGAACGTCAAAGCCCGGCTGCAAGACCTTGTCTAAGCTACATCCGCACCAGTGCGCGGTTTCTTCGGGCCCTAGAAGCCACGGGGTGATGGTTTGACGCAGCGAGCGGGCGCTGATTAAGGCTTCAGCAATCGCAGCCAAGCCGTCTTCATCGACGCCGCGGCTGGCCAGCGCATCATAGGAAACACCCGGCGCGCCAGATAAAGTGCGGGTGCCGAGCAATTGTTGGGTCACATCTCGTTCATCAAGTCCCAGTGCTCTCAGGCCACGGGCCACACAGGGGCGCACCGAAAATCCAGTTTCCTCACCCGAGAGGGCCGTCTCAATGGCTGGGCTTAAGATGGGGGCAAGACCAGGCGCATCCGCACCTAAAGCCACCAGAAGCAATCCATGCTCCGCAGGCTTTAAGGCCGTCTCAAAGTTTGGTGCATTGCCCGTATCAGCGGAAATTTTGGCCAAAATGCTGCTGGCCTCAGCAGCGCCAGTTGCGATTGCGCAAAGCGCACGACGCACAATGTCTTGATCGTCTGGCGCGGCATAGGATTTCCCAAGTGCCATCAATAGGCCCGCGCCATCACAATAGCGCAAAACGGCCGCGCGCTGTTTGGCCCAGTTCTGTGCCGCAGATTTGGTCGGAAATGCTGTTGCAACGCCGAGGCAATCAAGGGCAATCCGCCAAGTTGCGGCAACGCGTTCAAGTTTATTGAAGTCTGTATCTTCGTAAAACGCAGACAAGGAGATGACGGCGGCCGGCCCAAGAGCCGCAAAAGCTCCATCGTCAAATGCAAAGCTACAGCCTGTGCGAGCAGCCCGCAAAAGCAAGTCACCGTCTAGGGTTTGCGTGGCAGGGATGAGCAGGGTGGTCGGTTCCAGCAAAGGCGCGTCGAACAGGCCGCCATGGGCGGTGGTGTCAAAAATGCCTTGTTTCGCATCTTCGATTGCTTCCAAAATCGCCCCAGCCGGGGCCCCAATGCGAAATGCCGCAGCTACAGCTTGGGCTAGGACGGGATTGTCGCGTGGGTCGTCATGGCCGACCCCTTCGGCACGGCCCACGGCTTCGCCGACGCGGGCCAAGGCGTCGCGTAATTGAATACGCCCCATCGACAAGGCAGACGAGTCAAACTGACTTTGGCGGCGCTGATGCACGACCGCCTCTGCCTGTGCCCAAGGCACGATCTGGCTTTGAAAGTCCTCATCCAGCCAAACCGCTGGCAGGCCCGTTTCAATCTCGGTCGAACGATCTTTCAGCTTCAAGACAAAGCCGCGCGCCGCCGCTCCTTTTTGCCCCAAAGCGCGCAGATAGCCTGCATCAAGGATGACTTGGCGGTTCAGCAGGCTATTGGCCAACACCGCTTCAAAATGGTCACGCGCTTGCGCGTCAGCGAAAATGCCTGCCGACCAAGCCAAGCTGCCAATGTGGCCAGCCAAATCAAGGATGGCATCGGAAATGGAGGTTTCATCCGGGAGGTCTGCGGCTTCGCCGAAGGCCAGCACATTGTCCAAACTCCAACTCGCAGGGGCATAGAATGGGCCAGAGTCAGCGCCGATCTCGCGCAGCATATCAGGCTGCGCGACGAAGCGCTCATGACCAAAAAAGGCGGAATCAAAGCTCACGGCGGCCCCATCGCGAATCACTGCCGTGATCATCTGCCTGAAGTCAGCAATCGCCTAGTCCTGATTGGGGAAAAACTGCATCGTTAGCCCTGCTTTCTGCTGAAGAATAGGTGTGGCCGAGCGTAAACGGTGTTTCGACCTGTTGAGGCATGCCGCACCGACTTGAAGCCATGCGCGGTGCGGGGCATAATGCAGACTGAAGAGGAACAATCTCGTGCTCACAAAAATCTTTACGTGGTGGAATGGTGCAACAATTGGTGCGCTGTTTGATATCGCAAAGCGTGCAACCTTGGTGGGCGAAGATGACCAAGGCAATCGCTATTTTGAAGAGCGCAAGGCCACTCTTGAAGGGCGCAAGCGCCGCTATGTGCTCTACAAGGGCTATGCTGAGCCGTCACGTGTGCCGGTCGATTGGCATGGCTGGCTGCACCACACGTTTGAGCAGCCACCGACGATTGAGCCCTTCCTGTTGAAATCTTGGGAAAAGCCGCATCTGCCTAATCTGACTGGAACTGTTTTTGCCTATCGGCCAAAGGGCAGCTTGGCCGGGGCAGGAGAGCGCGCGAAATCTTCCAGCGACTATGAGTCTTGGTCGCCTGAGTAATGAAACGGGCCGATGGCATAGCCATGTTCGACTTAAAGAAATTGAGCTGGCTGGCGTTTGGCTCGGCCTTCATCGCGCTTGGCAGCGGTGCCGTGATTGCACAGACGGCAAATCCGGAAGCTAATTCAACAGCGTCGCGCCCAGCTTCGGGTAGCGGGGCATCCAATGATCCGGCGAAGGCTGCGAGAGCGACGACACCTGCGGTAACAACTGGCGGGATTGATCCCGAGCTTGGGCCAATCGCAGAGCCTGAAGCGGGCGATGTTGCGCCAGCGTTCCGTCAGAACGGCACCGGCACATGGATGACTCCCGAGGAAGAGATGCGCGCACGCATCCGTCGTGAAGCCATGAGCCAAACAGAAGCCGAGCAACAAGCCTTGGCAGCCAGCGGGCTGGTTATGCCTCGTTTGGTTGGACCAAATATTCCCCTTGTCCCGCTTGAACTTTTGTTTCCGCCAGAGGCGCTGGAAACCGGCCCTAAACCTGTTCGCGAAATCCGTGGCACCGGTGTGTTGATCGGGGCCTTAGACCGCGAAAGAGGCTCCAATGTCCGTGTGCGGGTGCCTGTTGGTAGCCAAGTCACCTATGGGTCTTTGCGGCTGAAGCTGTCGGCTTGCTATGCGTCCAACCCTGAGGATCCAATGGAGTCTTGGGCTTATGTCGAAGTCTTGGATATGGGCCGGCAGAATACCAATCAACTGGCCGTTTTGCCTCAACGTAACCGTCGTGACATGCGTGAGGCCAATAAAGAGCGCGTGTTGCGTAGAGGCTGGATTATCGCGTCAAGCCCAGCGGTGACGCCAATCGACCACCCAACGTACGATATGTGGTTGGTTAGTTGTGAGGGGGCTGTTGCGCCGCCAAGTGCTGCTCAATCGTCTCTAAACAAAGCCCGCCCGCGCTCTGAAGGCAAAGCTGGCGCGGCGGATCCAGATGCAGCGGCATCGGTTCCCGTTGCTCCTGAGGCAGATCCAGGTGAGTCTGAGCCTCGGACGGGTCCTGCCCCTGCCGCTCCGGCACCAACAACCCCGGCACAGGGAAAGTTGAAGGGCGCGTAATCGCGTCGGCCAAAAGCGCGTGATAGGTCTTGCGATTGACCTCAATGGTGCCAAACTGCGTCAAATGATCGGTTAGGAACTGGGTATCTAACAGGCGAAATCCGCCTGCGATGAGGTGCGCGACCAGATGGACGAGGGCGATCTTGCTAGCATCCCGGGCGCGCGAACACATGCTTTCGCCAAAGTACGCCGCCCCAAGGCGAACCCCGTAGAGCCCGCCGACCAAGTGACCCTCATGCCAAGTTTCAACACTAAAGCCGTGACCACGGCGGTGCAACCCGTCATAGAGTTCTAAAATCGGCTGATTGATCCAGGTCTCGGTCCTCTCGCCACTCGGTGCTGCGCACAATTCCACAACCTCGCGAAAGGCTTGGTTGATTGTCACGATGTAAGCGGTGGTGCGAACCGTGCGCTTGAGGCGTCTGGGGATATGAACTTGATCAAGCGGCAGAACGCCTCGTTGGTCTGGATCAACCAGAAACAGGCGGGGATCATCCCGCCCGTCTGCCATCGGGAAAGTCCCGCGCGCATAGCATGCCAAAAGCTCGTCCGGGCCAAAGCCCTTGCTCATGCACGCGGTTCCTCAGCTTGTTCGGCTTGTTCCACCAACCACTTTTCCAGCCAGTGAATGTTATAGTCGCCATCAATGATGTCGCGTTCTTGGACAAGTCGCAGGAACAACGGGATCGTAGTCTTGACCCCACCAACCACCATTTCAGCAAGCGACCGCCGCAAACGCATCAAGCATTCGTTTCGGTTGCGCCCATGCACGATCAACTTACCGATCAAGCTGTCATAATAGGGCGGAATTTTGTAGCCCGTATAAATTGCTGAATCCAACCGAACACCCAAGCCACCGGGGGCATGGAAGTCCGTGATGGTGCCAGGCGATGGCGCAAAGGTGACGGGGTCTTCCGCATTGACCCGGCATTCAATCGCCACGCCTTCAAACACCACTTCTTCTTGGGTGAAAGAGAGCGGCATCCCAGCTGCGATGCGAATTTGCTCACGCACCAAATCCACGCCTGTGATCATCTCGGTGACAGGATGTTCGACCTGAAGGCGGGTGTTCATTTCGATGAAATAGAAGCGACCTTCTTCATAGAGGAATTCAATGGTGCCAACGCCAAGATAACCCAGCGACTTGATTGCTTTGACGACGATATCGCCGATTTCGGCGCGTTCCTCAGCGTTCAAAGCGGGCGAGGGGGCTTCTTCCCAGACCTTTTGGTGGCGACGCTGGAGTGAGCAATCGCGTTCGCCTAAATGAACCACATTGCCAAACTCATCGGCGATCACTTGGATTTCGATGTGGCGTGGCTTGCCGAGGTATTTTTCGAGATAGACTGTGTCATCGCCGAAAGCATTTTTCGCTTCGGTGCGGGCCATCGACAAAGCGACCGACAACTCA
>JBEIEG010000096.1:0-9044 GCA_040383035.1 Hyphomonadaceae bacterium
CATTACGAATGATGTGCTCTACCGACTGAGCTATTGCGGCACGTTATCGATGTGGGCGGGACCCACGTCTTGCTTTGCCCGGCGGGGCGAAAGCTGGGGCCTGATACAACGACGCAGGGGTTTGAGCAACTGTTCGTGAACACGGTCTTGCATGCAGGGCTTGCTCTCCCAATCTAAGGGCTATGGCTTGGAAGTGAACCTGGCCACCAAGGAGAGACGACGGATGTTTGACGCAAATAAGATTTTTGCTGCGCTGCAAAGCGAATTGCCCAAGGCGATCTCTGCCATCAAGACCGAGGGGCAGGCCGGGGTGGATCGCGTTAAGACAGACGCGGACTCGAAGAATATCGCTCTAGGTGCCGGTGCAGCCGGCGTCCTGGGTGGCCTCCTTTTGTCTGGCGTTGCAGGAAAGTTTGGACGCCAAGCGGCTACGCTCGGCGGTCTCGCAGCTTTGGGCACGCTGGCCTATAATGCCTATCAAAAGCATCAGGGCCAAGCGGGTTCGGAAACGGCACCCAATGGCGTGTTCTTGCCAAGTTCTGCGCAAGATCAAGAAGCTGTTGGTAAAGCGACCATTCGCGCCATGATTTCGGCTATGAAGGCCGATGGTCAGATTGAAGCTACGGAAAAGGCGAAATTGTTCGACCATCTGGCCAAGATCGACTTGTCAGATACCGAGAAGGCTTTCTTGTTCGATGAATTGGCCAAGCCTCTCGATATTCAGCAAGTGGTGGCGGGTGCGACCTCGCCAGAATTGGCGTTGGAGATTTATGCGGCCTCACTGGTGGCAATCAATACCAATGGTCCTGCCGAAAAGGCCTATTTGGCTGATCTGGCGGCACGCTTGAAGCTGGATACGGCACTGGTCGCCAAATTGCATGATGAAGCTTTGTTGCCAGCTTAAAGCGCATCAAACGGTAAGGATGGGTCGGCTCAGCTTGCGCTGTGGCCGACCTTTTTTATGCGGCTTCTGAGTTAGAGCTATGGCTTGTGAAGGCGTGGATGGCTGCTGCCGATCGTGCAGCGCGAAGGCCGTCGCGTATGTCTTGACGGCGCAATAGACGCGAAATCCGTGCCAGCGCCTTTAGATGATCTGCCCCCGCTTCTTCAGGCGAGAGCAAGAGGACGACAATGTCGGCCGGCCGGCCATCGGGCGCTTCAAAGTTAATCGGTGGGTCCAGCAAAGCTAGGACAGCCGCCGGAGCTTTCAGACCCTTTAGTCGTGCGTGGGGAATGGCGACGCCTTCGCCAACACCGGTGCTGCCTAAACGCTCCCGCTCCAGGGTTGATTCAAGCGTTGCCGACAGGTCTACCCCATAGGCAGTTACGGCTGCTTCTGCCATGGCCAAAAGGACTTCATTTTTCGTTTGCGCTTTGATCCGGAAAACGATGGCGTCAGCGCGGATAAGGTCTGCTAGATCAGGCATAAGGTCTTTTCTCGAGTCGGCCTATGCCCCCGCACGGACCGACTGGTTTGAAAAATACTGCGTCGCAATCAGCCCGATACACTAGGGGCCGGATCAATCCAACCAATATTCCCATCTGCGCGTCTATATACAATGTTGAGCTCGCCAGATCTGGGATTTCTAAACATCAGAAATGGTGCCTCGCCCAATTCTAACTGCATTACCGCAGTGGCCACAGGCATCGTTCGAATTACCGTTTTTGTCTCTGCGATCACGGCGGGGCCGGCTGGCACGCTAGAATCTTGCCCATCATCCGCCTCATCCACATCATCGGGTTCGATAACATTATAGGTGGCTTCTTCGCGCGGTAGAGGCGCATGGTGCTTGGCGTGATGGTCCTTTAAGCGGCGCTTATAGCGACGGACACGCTTTTCAATCTTCTCCAAGGCGGCAGCAAAGGCAGCATGAGGCTCTGAAGCCTCGCCATTAGCTTCTAGGGTAATGCCGGAATCTAGATGGACGATGGTTTCCACATGATAGAGGTGGCGTTGCTTGTCTAAGGTTACGATCGCTTCGCCGTCGCGCGACACATATCGGCCGACCCCGATCTCAAGATCTTCTTGGATTTTGCCCCGTAAAGCCTCCCCGACATCGATATTGCGGCCGGTGACTCTGACTGTGAGATTGCCCATCTTGGGTGCCTCCATGTACCTGGGTGCGGTGTGTATCCACCGTCACATCACTGTTGCATTGGAACAGCGCTTTGGGAAGATAAATTTGCGCTGAAGTGCGGCTACATCAAGGCAGACTGGTGGTTTACGCCATCATAAATATTATATTTATCAAATTATTAAAACAACAAATCAACTTAACCGTTCGGCGAAAAAGCGGGCCGATCAGCCAACCCGGCTCATGGTCCTACGGCGCTGTACCGATGAAGGAATTCGCAGGGCTTCGCGGTATTTTGCCACGGTCCGCCGGGCGATATCGACACCTGTCTCACGCAGAATCTCGACGATACGATCATCCGATAGCGGCGTTTCCTGCATTTCCCCGTCGATCAGGCTCTTGATCCGATGACGGACGGCTTCAGCTGAGTGGGATTCCCCGCCATCGGAAGCATGAATAGCGGTGGTGAAGAAATATTTGAGCTCAAACACGCCACGCGGGGTCGAAATAAACTTATTGCTGGTGACGCGCGAGACCGTGGACTCATGCATCTCAATCGCGCGCGCGACATCTTTTAGGATCAGCGGGCGCAAGTGGGCGACGCCGTAGGTCAGGAAGCCGTCCTGCTGGCGAACGATTTCCTTCGCCACCTTCAAAATCGTGCGGGCACGCTGATCGAGGCTTTTGACCAGCCAATTCGCATCGGCTTGAGCTTCGGCGAGATAGGAGCGCTCGTCTTGAGATCGCGCTTGGCGCGACACGCTCTCCGCATATGCATTATTGACCAGCACACGTGGCAATGTGTCGGAGTTTAGCTCAATCAGCCAGGTACCCATCGGGCCTTCCCGGACAAAAACGTCGGGAATGATGGCGCTCGACTCTGCGCTGCCGAATGTTGCGCCGGGCTTGGGTGTTAAGGCCCGGATCTCAGCAATCATATCGGCCAGATCAGCCCCATCGACGCCGCAAATGTCATACAGGCTCTTCAAGTCATGGCGCGCCAAGAGTGGGAGATTGGCGAGGAGGGCCTCCATCGCCGGGTCATATCGGTCACGCTCTTTGAGTTGCGCCGCGAGGCATTCTTCCACACTGCGTGCGCACACCCCGGTAGGATCAAAGGTCTGCAAGGTTTGAACCACAAGCTCCAACGCATCATGGCCGATCCCCAAACGCTCAGCCACTTCGCTCATGTCGGCGCGCAAATAACCAGCGTCATCGACGTGATCAATCAAATAGCTCGCAACCATGCGATCGACGGGAGAGGAGAAAGCCAACACGGCTTGGCTCTCTAAATGATCGCGCAGCGACACCGTTTGTGTGAGGCGACTTTCAAAGTCTTCTAAGTCTTCAAAGCCACCCCGGCCATCGCCCGCTTTGCTCCAGTCCACGCTCGAGCCAATCGCTTCGCTGGCCGGCATGTCGGCATCGCTGTGGACGTCCTCATAACTGGCATCAAGGGCGGCCTCAGCATGGGGGTCTGGTCCCTCGCCATTGGCGCATAATTCTTGTGGACCGTCAGAAGCGGCTACTGCTTCGCGGGGGTCGGTTTCGGGCGTATCTTGGATGCCGTAATCTTCAGCATCATCCACGCGCTCTAGAACCGGATTGCGCTCTAATTCTTGCTCAACATAGACAGCCAATTCAACCGTGGACATTTGCAACAGCTTGATCGCTTGCTGCAATTGGGGCGTCATAACAAGGCCTTGGCCTTGTCGAAGCTCCATGCGCGGTGCGATAGCCATTCTACTCGTCCCCGTTAAGCCCTAAAGTCCGCTCCAAGATAAACACGGCGGACGTCGGGCTGGTGTAACACTTCGTCTGGCGAACCCTCAAACAGGACCTCGCCATCGAATATGATAGTCGCACGATCAATAATATTCAGTGTATCTCTGACATTATGATCAGTGATCAGCACACCAATCCCGCGTTGCTTCAAAAATCCAATCAAATCACGGATATCTGCGATAGCGAGTGGGTCAATCCCAGCAAAAGGCTCGTCTAACAGGATAAAAGATGGGTCAGTTGCGAGCGCGCGCGCGATTTCAAGGCGTCGCCTCTCCCCGCCAGAGAGCGACGTTGCCCGCTGTTTGCGGAGGCGATCGATTCGCAATTCGGTTAGAATCTCTGTCGCACGAAATTCGCGGGTGGGAGCATCAGGCTCTATTGTTTCCAGAACTGCCAGAACATTGTCTTCCACACTCATCCCGCGAAAGATCGAAGGTTCTTGTGGCAGATAACCTAAGCCCAGACGTGCCCGAACATACATCGGCAAAAGTGTCACATCCTGACCATCAATCGAAATATCACCAAAGTCGGGCTGAATTAGGCCCATGACCATGTAAAAGCATGTTGTTTTGCCAGCACCATTGGGTCCCAAAAGGCCCAGAATTTCGCCGCGCTTAAGGCTGAGCGAAACACCATTGACAACTTGGCGACCCTTGTAAGCCTTGCCAAGGTCGCGTGCGATCAAGCCCATTTCATCAGGCGATCTAGCGCTGGCAGCAATATGGTGTGGGCGCACGGTCGAAAATCCTTCTAACGTCTGGCACGATCGGATTGCGAACTCATTTGGAGGCTGGGCCGCCCTTGGTCGCTTGGCCATTGGTTGGAAAAATGACTGCCCGCACGCGACCGTCCATGCCACGCATGGTCGAGGCTCGTGTCTTGGTGTTCAAAGTCAACATCGAGCCTTTCAGAACACTTTGGCCCTGAACAGCGACAACATTGCCGAAAAACTGAACCGTATTGGCTGGCGCATCAAAAATAGCCCGATCACCCCGGATTCTTTCAGTTGGGGTGACATAGAAGGTCTCCCCCTCTGTATAAACTTTGTCGATGTTGCCGTCGGACCCATTGGTTCCGCGCAGATAGGTCACGCGGATACGCGGCGCACGGATTACTGCACCATCTTGCGCTACGGATGCATTGCCCACCAAGGTGCTAACACCGGCAGCGGGATCATATACCAAATCATTGGCCGACACTTCTATCGGGCCGCTGCTGCTATTTGATTGCGCCAAAGCTGCGCCACCCACAAGGCCAAGGCTTAGGAGGATCGCAAAGCTGGGTACAGCAAGGTTCTTAAACTGGGTCATATCAAGTCCATTGATAGAGATTCGACACTTCTAGCCACCAGGCGCACGAGCCCAGTGTTAAAATTGTCAGTTGAGTCGAGCGATCACATTGCCCGTCAGGCGCAATCGCCGGCTTTCCGTATTGTACTCATAGCGGTCAGCAGCCCCCGTGCCTAGCTCTGATCGAATTTGGATTGCGCCCGTACCTGTCAAGTTTCGGGTTTCCTTGTCGAAATAGGCACGGTCTGACGTTGCTTCGCCGTTCTTGAAAGTTACGCGTGCATTGCCCATCAAGGCTACCGCCCCCTTGGCTTCATCCCACTGTAGCGACTGTGCGGTGGCGGTCTCGCCGCTGGGCAATACGATCTGGGTCCCGCCTTCTACCGTTAGAACAGAAGGGTCGGACGACCACATGGCCGAAATGCCGGTCGCCCGTTCGCCCGTCTTGCGCGAAAAAACGACATTGCCTTTCAACGACAGCGTCTGGACATCTTGCGACCAAATGCCCTCATCTGCGGTTGCTACGCTGCCATCTGCGGTTTCCAGTTTTGGCTTTTCAAGCCGAACTGCCCCGGCAGAATCTGAAATACTGCGCGTTGCTTTCAAGCCTGTGACCTTCAGACGCTTGCCTTCGCGTGTATTGCCTACGAACTCTGGTGCATCCATCACAAATTGGTCGCCTTGAACCAGTTTGCTGGTGTCAATCGCGGCCCCTTGCACCCCCCGCAATATCACACTGCCGACCAAGAGCAGGGTTGAAAGAGCCGCTCCAGCCAAGAACACCACGCGCGTGATCTTTACCCGGATGGTGCGGACCCGCGCATCATTCGGCGTCATACGCCGCCTAGCGGAATGGATGGTGTCGAGCATTGTCATGCGTGTGAAAAGATGTCTGACTCAGACCAGCCCATCAAGTCCAAATCGGCACGGACCGGCAGGAAGTCAAAGCAGGCTTGCGCTGTTTCCATCCTTCCCTCGCGCTTGAGCATCTCAACTAAACGGGTCTTGGCGGCATGTAGATACAGTACGTCAGAAGCCGCATAAGCCAACTGCGCCTCGCTCAAATGCGCCGCGCCCCAGTCAGAGCTTTGTTGTTGCTTATTGAGTTCAACGCCAACAAGCTCTTTAACCAAGTCCTTTAAGCCATGGCGGTCGGTATAGGTGCGCACCAATTTAGAAGCGATTTTTGTACAGAAGACCGGGCCGACCTCTATGCCTAAATACTGCTTGCACATCGCCACATCAAAGCGGGCGAAATGAAACAGCTTCTCAACCTTTGGATTGGCCAGCAGGGCCTTAAGATTTGGGCAATCATAAGCCGGCCGGTTCAGGCGGACGATATGTGCATTCCCATCGCCAGCGCTCAGTTGCACCACACACAAGGCGTCACGCACTAAGGACAGACCCAAAGTCTCCGTATCCACAGCCACAACGGGCCCTAAATCCAAGCCATCAGGTAAATCGCCCTCGTAAGAATGAATCGTCACGTCTAAAGCCTCATCTGGTCATAAAGTCTGGGTCTTGGCGCGCCCAAGATAGGGCTACGTCAAGCTTCGTTCTCTTCTCTAAGCCTTTTTGCGCTGCACCGCAAAAGATGTTGAAGGTTGATTACAGGCCCGGATTAGTATGCCTCTTTTAGAACGATGCGAGTTCGAGCATAGAGGCAGCGCCATGCTACGCGTGTGGCAAACCGCAATTGGCGGGATGGATGTGGGTTGAGACTTGATGAGTAGCGAACGCGATACAGACTCCGACTGGAACCAACTTGGTGAGGTCGACCCTTTCTGGGCTGTGATTACGGATGAACGCTTTCGTGCGGAAAAAATGGATCAGACCACCCGAGAAGCTTTTTATGAAAGCGGATTTGGTAATATCGACCAGTTCCACCTTGCCCTAAAGCACTATTTTTCTGCACCTGATCACTTTGACGCCTGTTTGGACTTTGGTGCCGGTGTCGGGCGACTATTGGTGCCGATGGCTAAGCGCGCAAACACTGCTGTGGGCGTGGATATTGCGGGGTCTATGCGAGCAGTTTGTCAGGCGCGCTTAGATGAATTGGGTCTTTCCCAAGTGAAGCTTGTTGCAACACCCAAGGACGCTGCCGAATTTGGCCCGTTTGACTGGGTCAACTCCTTCATCGTGCTACAGCATATTCCACCTGCCCGAGGCTTGGCGTTGATCGCGGACTTGATTGCGACAGTCAGGCCGGGAGGATTCCTTTCCCTGCACGTGACGACATTTCGAGATGCACATCTCATGTCCCAAGATACTGCGGGCTCGGTGAGAAAACTGTTGCGCCAAGTTCGGGCGAGCATAGTTTCAGGCCCACAGATCGGGCAAATCAGTATGTTTGACTATGATTTGGGCGAAGTCCTCGCCCTCCTAACCCGCGCCGGTTGCTCGCGCTTTGTCTTGGAACACACCGACCACGGTGGCCATCATGGCTTTATGGTCTATGCGCAGAAAGTGGCGGGGTAGCGGCGCTCGTTATCCTCTTGTGCAGGGGTAAGCAAGCATTTGGAAGATCAGCAATAAAGCTGATTTCCAGTCTGCGTGTGTTGGGTGTGGAAACTTGGTTCAGAATGCGCCATAGTTTGAGTGCAACACCTCTTTCAATGGGTTGGAACACAAGCATGCTGACACAAGGTGACGACTATCCAATTCATCAAACCGCTGAACCAATTGCCTATTCAGGCACGGATCGCAATTTTTATGATCGGTATTTCTTCAACGGATACCAAGCAGATGGTAGCGGCTTTTTCGCTGTGGCTTTTGGTGTTTACCCGCATCTAAATGTCGCCGATGCGCATTTCTCGGTTGTTCGCGGCGGTGTCCAACACTGCCTGCATGCGTCGCGGCTTCTCGCGATGGAGCGGATGGATCTTTCGGTTGGACCCATCAAAATTGAGATTATCGAGCCGCTCAACATTCTGCGCATTGTGGTGCGTGAACATGAGGGATTTAGCGCTGATCTGACCTTTACCGGGCGCGCATTTCCGGTCGAAGAACCGCGCTTTACCCGCCGCATTGGGCCGCGCACCTTTATGGATTACACCAGAATGACCCAAAACGGGCATTGGGCAGGCTGGATCGAGATTGATGGTGTGCGGGAAGATGTAGGTGGCAGTGTCGGCACGCGCGACCGCTCTTGGGGCGTTCGACCCATTGGTGCCAGCGACCCCCAGCCAAGCGTACCCCAACAGCTACCGCAATTTTTCTGGCTTTGGAGCCCGGTGAACTTTGCCGATGCCAGCCTGTTCTTCCACATCAATGCTGATGGCGCCGGAAAGCCTTGGAATAGCCGCGCTGTGTGGTGCCCGGACAAGGCAGGTCCCGATGACAGGATTGAGACAGAGCATGCGTCCATGTCCCTGACGCTGATGCCTGGCAGGCGCCACGCCAGCTCGGCAAGTTTGATCCTAGAGGCTGATGGGCAACCTGCACGCCACGCTGTTTTCCAGCCAATCACGACCTTCCTGATGCGGGGTCTTGGCTATGGTCACCCCACTTGGGGACATGGTGGCTGGAAGGGCGAACTGGTGATTGAACGAGAAGATATTGACCTTTCCGACAACGTGCCGGGTCGCCCAGACCATCTCCACATCCAAGCGGTCTGCAAAGTGACTGTGTCAGGTGATGGTCAGACCGAAGTGGGCACTGGCATCCTCGAACAATTCATCATCGGTGCTTATGCCCCCTTAGGATTGACAAGCCTTGCCGCAGATTGATCTCATCCCCGCACCGGTCGACATCAATGCCGATTGGCTAGCACAGCATTTAGGGCGGTCGGTATCAGGCGTTACAGCCAAGCCGGTCGGTACCGGGCAGGTCGGCGCGACCTACCGCTTCTTGTTGGCAGACACCGACCCGGACGCGCGCGGCCAAGCTTCGCTGC
>JBEIEG010000097.1:0-9029 GCA_040383035.1 Hyphomonadaceae bacterium
GTCAGTGCGCTTGAGCGAGCATGGCCGGATCGTCACGGCGCGTTCTGCCGATGCGGATACCCTTGTGGCTTCAGCAAAAGCCTATGCCAGCGCTTTGGCCCGGCTGCGGGCAAAGCGTGAGCGCGGCGAGGATGCGCAAGCCGTAGGGTAAGCTTGTCAGTCCTCTAGGCGGGCAACACCAGCTCCACAAACCTCGAGAAATCGTCGGGCGGAGGGACGCTAAGGCGCATGGGCTCACCCGTCGTGGGATGGGTGAAGTCCAGCGTCGCGGCGTGCAGCATCAGGCGCGGGCAGGGTTTGCCGGCTAGCATGAGTAGCCCGCCATATTTAGTATCGCCTGCCAGCGCGTGGCCGATTGCGGCGAAGTGCACCCGGATTTGGTGCATACGGCCTGTTTGGGGCGCAACTTCGACCAAAGACGCGGCGGGGACAGACGACAGCACGCTATAATTTGTAAGAGCGGTTTGGGCGTCTGTTTCGCCCGAATTGGCCGCGCGCATGAGATCGAGTCCACCGGACTTGATCTTGACCAGAGGCAGATCAATTTGGCCTTCCTCTTTCGCCACTTTGCCTCCAACCAGCGCCAGATAGCGCTTCTCTAGCTGCCGCCCCGCAAATTGGGCCGATAGATGCGCGGCAGCGGGGCTGGTTTTGGCGACGATTAACAGCCCAGAAGTTTCTCGATCCAGCCTATGCACGAGTTTTGGCTTGCGGCCTTTGCGGGTCATGAAAGCTGCCAAAAGCCGATCGACGTCGCGTGTGATCCCTGATCCGCCTTGAACGGGTAGGCCAGACGGCTTGTTGAAAGCGATGAGCGCATCATCCTCATAAAAAACCAAGTCGCGAATATAGTCTCGCTCTTCTTGGCCGAGGGGGGCAGGGCCTTGAGCTGAAAAGCGACGGGTGGGACGATTGGCCATCGCCGCTGACTAACCCATCTGAGGCACTACTCGCAAGGCGTTGGCCAAGATGGTGCTCACGTGAGCCTGCGCAGCCTCGCGCGGGATGCCGCAAGCTTCAAACTCCCCCTCTGCCCAAGCATCGCATAGGCGTTCGAGCGTAAAGATCAGCGCGAGTGCTTCTGTGTTAGAAAGGTGTGAAAAGCGCTCGATGATTGCCCTTATTTGGTGTTGCCGCGTCTGCGCCCGAATAGCGGCGATCATTGGATCTATTGTCGACAGATACTTAAGAGAGCGACGAAACAATCGATGCGAGGTATGATGGGCCAGGAGGGCATCCAACATCGCTGAGACAGTTTCTGCCTTGGCCAAAGCTTGAGCTTCTGCCTCTGCCCAATCAAGGTAAATCGCGACAAAAATGGCTTTTTTGTCAGGAAAATGCCGGTAAAATGTTTGAGGGGCATAGCCCGCCCGTCGGGCGATTGAATTGGTTTGTGTGCCATCGTAGCCCTGTTCCTCAAATTCCAATTGCGCTGCTTTGAGAAGTTCTGCCCGTCCTGACTTCCGACTTTTCATGGCTATAGACCCCAAGCTTGACAATAAGTGATATTCATATCACTTATTTACGGATGAACCAATCGCTTCTGCCAGTTAGCCCGCTTTGTGCCGCTATTGGGGTGCAACCGCCCTATGACTTGGCGGAGGCTTCCGGCACCAAAGTCGCCATTAGCCGTCGTGGGGCTGGCCAGCCTATCTTGTGCCTGCATGCCACGGCGCATGGTGGCCGTGACTTCGAAAGCCTGAGCAACGCTTTGGTGCCTTTGGGGTTTGAAATGGTGTGTGTCGACTGGCCCGGTCATGGACGAAGCCCACCCGATGCATCCGGCCAGCCAGCCAGCGCCAAACGCTATGCGGCTGTTCTCGAAGACCTTATTCCGATCTTTTTCGGCAAGGCTAAACCAATTGTCATTGGCAATTCTATTGGCGGCGCGGCCGCTTTGATTGCGAGCCTTTCAATGCCCGAGGCCATGCGCGCCTTGGTGCTGTGCAATCCCGGTGGGCTGGCTCCGCTCGATCGTCTGGCAACCATGGTAATCCATCTCTTGGTCAAGTTTTTCGAAGCCGGTAGTCGTGGTGCGCGGTGGTTTCCGTGGGCTTTTGGGCTCTATTATCGGCTGGTTTTGTCTGGCAAACCTGCCCATACCCAGCGCGCGCGCATCGTCGCTGCTGGGCAGGAAATGGCATCGATCCTCGTAGAGGCTTGGCGCAGTTTTGGTCAAGCTGATGCCGATCTATCCGGGAAAGTGGCCAATTTGAGACTGCCCGTCCTATTTGCTTGGGCCAAGTCTGATCAGATTGTCGCGTGGTCGCGGTCCAAGCGCGCGGTGGAGACAATGCCCCAAGCAAAGGTGGAATTCTTCAAAGGCAGCCATGCCGCGTTCTTAGAGGACCCCTCAGCGTTTCAAGATGCCCTTTTGGCGTTCCTCGGTGCTTTACCCGACTCACCACTTCGGCCTGACGTAGAGTTAACCTAGTTATTTTTCAAGTGAGTTCAGTAATGGATGGGTTTGCTCAATTTGTCTTGGTTCAATTAATCAAATCAGAACCAAATTTTGCTAACTAGTCCTCATACGCACAGAGTTAGTGCTTTGAGTGCCTCGAATGTTTCCGCGTTTTCCATACCGAGCTTCGTTAAAGGCCCGTGCCCAGTCTGGCAATCTAACCATAATGGCTGGCCTTGCGATCGTGCCGCTGGCAATGATTATTGCCATGACGAGCGAGCTTGTTTCGCTGAGCTCTGAAAAAGCCTTGATGCAATCGGCCGCAGACGCTGCCGCCTTGTCAGGGGCTCAAGATCTAATCTTGGTTGGCTCAAACGCCCGGCAAACGCCAAGCGATGTTGAAAGCTTTGCGATGGCTCAAGTTGGCGCGTTCGCAAGCCGTGCGACGGTTTCGTTTAAGGCAGTCCAAGGCAATGATGGCTCCTACACGGTTGAAGGACTTGCAATTCGCCCCTCGTTCTTTGGAGACCTGGTACCGCCGGGCGGCTTTCGTATTGAAGTGAAATCGATCGCCGAATCCATGAATGTGCAGCCTTTGTGTGTGATTGGCGATGATGCCACAATGCCCAAAGGGATGGCTATTTCTGTAACCAATAATAGCAGTCTTCGCGCTCGAAATTGTATCGTTCACGCCAATGGTAATTTTACCTCGAATAATAATGGGACTGTTGAGGCTGGCACCTCGCAAGCCGTTGGTACCGCCCTTGGCTCAGGCTTCAAGCCCGCTGCAAATAGCGGTGCCCTACCGATCGCGGATCCATTCAAATTCCGAGACGTATTACCGCTTACGCCATGCGACAAAGTGCTTGATGGCGGTAAAAAGACGATTGCGACAGCTACCGAGTCGGTCGCTTTAAAACCGGGCATGCACCGGACTGCATATACCGTAACCGGACAAGCCACCTTGAGGCTGGAACCAGGTGAGCATTATTTCTGCAAGCCCCTGATGATCACAGGACAGGGCCGCCTAGAGGGTGAAGATGTTCTATTAATGTTTACAGCCGGGAACGCTTTGTCTGCATTCGATCAGTCTTCAGTTTCCTTGTCTGGGCGCAAGTCAGAGGAGTGGGCAGGTTTTGTGATTGTGGCAACTCGCGACAACGATGCAAACTTTGGGATCGAGTCTAGCAGGGTTGATAAGTTGTTGGGTACTATTTATCTACCCATGACGAAGCTTTTGGTTAGATCTAGTGGCGATGTGGCGGAGGACTCTCAATGGAGCGTGATTGTCGCACGAAACATCCAACTAATTGATAACGCACGTCTTGTCATCAACTCCGATTATGAGGGGTCCCCGGTGCCGGTGCCTATCGGGGTGGGCAATAAAGCCGGGGGTGGTGCCAATGGACCGTTGCGCCTTCGGCAATAGACGTTGCGTTACGGCAAGAAATGCCTTGCCCAAGGCGGCAAAGTTCTAGAGCATGATCGCGAAAGTAGGAGCGATCATGCCCTTTGTGAACATTAAAGTTACCCCTGACGGACTGACGCCGGAAAAGAAGGCTGCCTTGATTGCGGGTGTGACCGAACTTTTGCGCGTTGAACTCAATAAGAACCCGGAGACGACTATCGTCATCATTGACGAGGTAGAGACGGACAATTGGGGGATCGGCGGTAAGACCGTCACCCAAAGGCGCGCCGGCGGATGAGTGGCGGGTAATACAAGGGCCACTCAATTTTTTAGATTGCCGCTTTACGGGTTAAGTCTCGTCCAACCCCAGATCTAGGCAAGGGGCCGAGTGGGTGAGAGCGCCCACGGAAATATAATCCACCCCCGTTGCGGCAATATCGGCCACAGTGGACAAATTGACCCCGCCGGAGGCCTCCAACGTGACAGCCCCTCCGACGCGCGCCACGGCAGCCTTCAAATCTGCCAAGCTGAAATTATCCAGCATGATGCAGGTGGGGGAGAAGGGCAGGGCTTCTTCCAATTGCGCAAGGCTATCGACTTCCACTTCGATTGGCAGCAGATGGCCGCCATAGGCTTTGGCGCGTGTTAAAGCGGGCACAATGCCACCGGCGGCGGCAACATGATTATCCTTGATCAGGATGGCATCATCCAAGCCAAACCGATGGTTAGAGCCGCCGCCCAAGCGTACTGCTTTCTTCTGCAGCGCGCGCAGGCCGGGCGTGGTTTTGCGGGTGCAGGTGATTTTGGCGTTTGTGCCCTTCACTGCTTCCACATAGCGGGCGGTCAGGCTGGCTATTCCCGACAAAGGCCCCAAAAAATTCAGCATCACGCGCTCAGCCATCAACAGGCTTTGGGCTTTGCCGTGTAAGGTTGCGATCACATCACCAGCAGCGAGGGCGGCACCTTCGCTAAGGCGCGGTTCCAACACGGCTTTGGGGTCGATTAGCCGAAAGGTGAGGGCGGCGGCATCCAAGCCCGCCAGAACGCCTGCGCTGCGCGCACGCAAAACCCACTGCACCTCAAGATCAGGGTCGACTGTCGCCAAAGTGGTGACGTCACCAGCCCGCCCCAAATCTTCGGCAAGCGCCATGCGAACGATTGGCTCAATGACCACATCGGGCAGAAAGGTCATGATGTTACATCCAAGGTTACGAAGCTGCGCTTGGCAGGATCAAGTTCGTTTGGGAAATCGCTTCGGTAATGACCACCGCGGCTTTCCTGCCGCGCCAAAGCGCCCTCAACAATCAGGCCTGCAGTGACCAATTCATTGGTAGAGCCATGTTGAGCCTTCAGGTGATGGATGGTGCCGACAAGGCTCGTTAGGCCCGTCGCATCGCGCACCACCCCGGCCTTGGCGGTCATCTCGGTTCGCAGAACTTGCAGGGCATCCGCAGGCAAAGGCGCGATAGATGCGGCGTCGCCTCCTGCTTGTCTACCGGAAGGCGCGTCGCGCAAGCGCTCAGCTACCCGATGCGCAAACACGACCGCTTCGAGAAGGGAATTGGATGCCAAGCGGTTGGCCCCATGCACCCCAGTAGACGCACATTCGCCAATGGCTGAAAGGCCGTCCAACGTGGTTTTGCCCCATACGTCGGTAACAATACCGCCCATATGATAATGGGCGGCAGGCGCAATCGGGATGAGGTCGGTGCGGGGGTCTAGCCCCGCGGCACCACAGGCGGCGAACACGGTCGGGAAATGGTTGGGGAAGCCTGCCCCAATAGCACGGCGGCAATCGAGATAGGCACCACGTCCAGCCGCAATCTCGCTCGCCACGGCACGGGCCACACTGTCGCGCGGCGCAAGGTCGCCAAGATAATGATAGCCAGTCATGAAGGGGGTGCCGTCTAGATTGACCAGTTGTGCGCCTTCACCGCGCAATGCCTCAGTCGCCAAGGGGGCAGGATCGCGCCCAAAATCCATGGCGGTGGGGTGAAATTGAACAAACTCAGCGTCGGCAACCAGTGCGCCAGCGCGTGCGGCCATGCCTAGGCCTTGGCCTGCCGCTTCGACCGGGTTGGTGGTGACGCGGAACAAACCACCGGAGCCGCCAGTCGCGAGTACGGTTTCTTCCGCTTCCAAGCGGATGGGCTTGCCATTCATAGCCAGAACCCCGCCGATGCGGCCCGTTTCGGTTTGTAAAAGCGCCCGCGCCGCTACACCTTCAACCAAGGTGATATGGTCGCATGCACGCACCGCTTTGATCAAATTGGCCATGATCTCGCGGCCAGCCAGATCACCGGCGACGCGCGCCACGCGGGCGTGGCTGTGCGCTGCCTCTAAAGATAGGGCAAGGGAGCCATCTTCATGGCGGTCAAAGGCAACGCCAAGGTCCAACAAGTCGCGCACGCGCGCGGGCCCATCCTTGGCGATTAGCATGGCGACAATCGGGTCAACCAAGCCTGCGCCGGCCGCCATTGTATCCTTTGCATGGCTTTGCGCGCTGTCCTCTGGGGCAAGTGCAGCCGCCAGCCCACCTTGCGCCCACGCACTCGATGCTGCTTGTCCAAACGGCGCAGGCGACACCACCACACAAGGGCGCGGCGCAAGTTTTAGCGCAAGGAACAGGCCAGCCAGACCTGCCCCAATGATCAGGACACTACCGTCCTTCAGGCGTTGGGTGTCCACTTCAGATCAGTTCCAGAGAGTCGGGCACGTGGCGTGTCGGGTCAAACTTGCCAGCAGGGGCAGGGGGAATGGCCAACATTGCGTCAACGGCTTGCTTGGCACGCGCGGCAATGTCTGGATCGACTTCCACCTCATAGCGCATTTCTTTCAGCGCATCATAAATGGCTTCGAGCGTGATGACCTTCATGTGCGGGCAGAGATTACAGGGCTTGATGAACTCCACGTCTGGATTGGCCACGGCGACATTGTCGCTCATAGAGCATTCGGTGATCAGAACCACTTTCTGCGGCTTATAATCTTGCACATAGTCGCTCATCGCGCCGGTCGAGCCGGTGAAGTCAGAGGCTGCAACAACTTCAGGCGGACACTCCGGGTGTGCCAGAATGATCGCACCAGGGTGGGACGCGCGGATTTCGGCGATATCATCTGCGGTAAAGCGTTCATGCACTTCGCACTTGCCCTTCCACGAGATGATTTTGATACCAGTTTGGGCTGCAACATTCTTGGCCAAATATTCGTCTGGCAGCATAATGACTTGGTCCACGCCCCATTCTTTCGCGATGGTCTCTACCACTTGGATCGCATTGGATGAAGTGCAGCAAATGTCGCTCTCAGCTTTTACCTCGGCTGTCGTGTTCACATAAGTGACCACGGGCAGGCCCGGATAGCGGGCCTTAATCAGCCGCACATCGGCACCGGTGATCGAAGCGGCCAGCGAGCAGCCCGCTTTCAAGGACGGGATCAAAACTGTCTTATCGGGTGACAAGATTTTTGAGGTTTCAGCCATAAAATGGACGCCACCCTGCACGATCACTTTGGCAGACACCTTTGCCGCTTCGCGGGCAAGGCCTAAGCTGTCGCCGCGAAAATCTCCAACGCAATTGAAGATTTCGGCGGTCATATAATTGTGCGCGAGGATGACGGCGTCGCGCTCTTTCTTCAAGCGGTTGATGGCCGCGATCAATGGCGCATAGGCTGGCCATTCTAGGGGCGAGATCACGTGGCGCACGACCTCATAGAGGTGGTCAGTCTCTGCCTTCACAGCGGCGTCATAGACAAGGCCCCGCGCAGCGGCTGGTGATAGACGGCGCGAACCAGCATTAGAGCTGCCTTCGCTTGAGGGTTTTAAACCTAAATCTAGAACGGCCATCTTCACTCTCCTAACAACTAATACTCAAACTGAGCATTAGTCCCTAGCACCAAGGCATCAGCCGTTGTTGGCGCGGGGGCTTATACTTAGTGTGAGCATAAGGGTCTGTCAATTGAAATCCATTTTCCGCATCCGGATAAAACGCAGACGCGGGGATTTAGCGCTTGGCTAGCGGAAGGCTGAGGCCAGAGGCACCGGCCTGCCGGCTCGTTGAACTGCGGGTGAAAAGCATGGCGGGCCGACCGCCGGTTTCTGCATGCATCGCACCGGTGGATTCCACCAGGCCCGAACGTTCAAGCGTCCTTCGGAAGTTTTGTTTATGCAACTTTACGCCGCATACAGCCTCGACGAGGTCCTGTAACTCGCTCAAAGTAAAGCGCACGGGGGCTAGATCGAAGATGATGGGACGATAGCGGATTTTGGCACGCAGGCGACCCATAGCGGTTGCAAGGATGCGGCGGTGATCGGAGACCAAGGGCTCTCCCACATAGGCGCGTTCAAGCTCAGGGGCGACACTCCCATGGCTCTTAGCGCGGTCGCGTTGAGCCTCTTGGACTAGGCCTGCCTCATACAGAAGTTCAAACCGGTCCAATACTTGGGATTCCTGCCACGATTGCCCATGCAGGCCAAAGGCCATGGCGACCCGGCTTTGCCGCTCCGTTGTGGTCGCCCAAGCGTTGAGGTCTGGCATTAAAAGTTCTAGAGCGCGCATACCTCCCGTGCTGCGGCGGTCTTCCCACGGAAAGAAGCGGTACCAGTCAGCCCACACACCGGCGCGGCGTTGCCCTTCAACAATACTGCTTGCCAAGGCGATATAGCCGACCGACACGACGCGATCAGCGTCTGAAGATTGGCCCATGTCGGCCACGGGGGCTTCCCGGCCTTTGTCGCCGAAGGTGTAGAGCTGTTCGACATAACCCAGCGCAAAGCCGGTTTGGGAGGTCACAAAGTCGCGCACGGCCAGTTCAAACGTGCGATGACCGATTGGGTCGAAACTACCAAATGGCAGGCCGATCGCACCGGGGCTGCCGCTCAATAGAAGTTCTGGGCCCTTGCCACTGGCTGCCACGACGACGGCGGATAGGCCGATGATAACGCGTGGCGTGGCATTCATGCTAGGGCTCCCACCGGGCTGGTAGATCGAAAGCTACACCTTCCCAACAATCTTCGCCACGGCCAATCGCGTCAATCGCATCCACCATGGCACCGCCTCGACCCAAAAGATCATCCGCGTAACGGGTCAAAAGACGATTAGGCGTCGCAGTGGGCGAGGCTTCACGTATGAATTGGGCAATTTTGAGCGGTGGGACATCGGGGTTCAAAGCACAAGCCGCCATAAAGGCGGAGGCGGTCGAGCGCGAGACTCCGGCCCAGCAATGCAC
>JBEIEG010000098.1:0-9022 GCA_040383035.1 Hyphomonadaceae bacterium
AAGCTTGCTTGATGCGTGCGCGCGTACTTGCCGTCGGTAAAGGCAGCGTCGCCGCGTTCCCAAAGGATACTGGCGGTGTGGTTACTCACGCCTTGGCCCCGTCCAGCAACAACTGGACTTCATAGGCCATCAGGCCAGTCGTCAATTGCTCAAACAAATAGGCGCGGTGTTCAGGGACGCTATCGGCCTGCATGTCCTCAATCGTTTCTTGAAAGCTCTCAACTGCCAGTTGATTGATTTCATCTTCGGTGGCGGCATGGGCCAAGGCCAAGCGAACCGAGAGCGCGCGCAGATTGTCATCGCTCGGCTCTGGGTTGGCCTCGATCAGCGCGAGTGCATCGGCAATGGCAGAATTCAGAGGGTCGTTCACAAGGTCCTCGCAATCAAAACTTTCATGACTTCATTGGCCCCGCCATAGATGCGTTGAACGCGGCTGTCGCGCCACATGCGAGCGATAGGCATTTCATTCATATAACCCCAGCCACCGTGCAATTGCAGGCACTCGTCCATTACTTCGTTCTCAACGTCCGAGACCCAATATTTCGCCATGCTGGCGGTGGCGGGGTCGAGTTTGCCTTCCATCAGCAATTCAACGCAGCGGTCACAGAAGGCTCGCGCTACGGTGGCTTTGGTTTTGCATTCAGCCAGTTTGAATTGAGTGTTCTGGAAGTCCAAGATCGACTTGCCAAAGGCTTTGCGTTCTTTGACGTAAGCGATGGTTTCAGTCAGCGCGCGCTCCATGCTGGCAACACCCTGAATGCCGATTTGCAGGCGTTCGCTGGCCAATTGCTCCATCAATTGGATAAAGCCCATGCCTTCAACCGGACCTAACAGATTGGAAGTTGGCACGCGGACTTCATCAAAGAAGAGCTCAGAGGTATCCTGGGCGTCTTGGCCAACTTTGTCCAAGTTCCGACCGCGCCGGAAGCCTTCGACTTCTTTGGTTTCAACCACGATCAGGCTAGTTCCCTTTGCCCCTTGGGTTGGGTCAGTCTTGGCTACCACGATGATCAAGTCAGCCGTCGCGCCGTTGGTGATGAAGGTCTTGGAGCCATTAATCACATAATGATTGCCGCTTTTCACGGCAGTGGTCTTGATGCCTTGTAAGTCAGAGCCAGCACCGGGTTCGGTCATGGCAATCGCGCCAACCAACTCGCCCGAGGCCATTTTCGGCAACCATTTTTGCTTCTGCTCTTGGCTGCCGTAATGTTTGAGGTAAGGCGCGATGATGGCGTTGTGCAAAGGCAGGCCAAAGCCATCAATTCCCATTGTACCCATCACATCCATGATCACAGCTTCATGGCGAAAATCGCCACCGCCGCCGCCAAATTCTTCGGGCATCGAGACGCAAAGCAATCCCGCCTGACCGGCCTTTGTCCACATGTCGCGGTCCACAATGCCATTCTCACGCCATTTCGCGCAGACCTCTGGAGGTGCTTCCTTGGTAAAGAACCCACGCACGGAATCTTCGAACATCGTGAGTTCTTCACTATCGCGCCAAACGGCTTTCGGCATGGTGATGGCTGTCATGGTGTTTCCTTACATTTTGTTTTGCTTAGTCCTTGAGGCCTTTTCCCCCCATAAGGGGTCGGTTGCCCCTCAGAATTCCTCAGCGCTAAGCGCCATCACCGGACCAGCACCGGTCTTGACCTTGGCCAAGTGTCCGGCAATCTCTGGCAGGATACGGTCAACGAAATAACGCCCAGTTTTGATCTTGGTGTCGTAGAAAGGCTCGGTACCCGCCTTAGCGTAAGCAGCCTTTGCCATCAGCGCCCACATATAGGAAAGGCCTGTTAGGCCAAACACATGCAGATAATCGTGGCTGGATGCCCCGGCATTGTCAAAATTGCTCATGCCATTGGCCATCAGCCACATGGTGGCGTCTTGCAATTGTGCGCGGGCGGAAGCCAAGCCAGCAATAAAGGGGGCAAGATTGGCGTCACCTTCATGCTCAGCGACAAAGGCGTCAATCTCAGCAAAGAAGGTTTGGATCGCGCGACCGCCGTTGGCGGCAAGCTTACGACCGACGAGGTCGAGGGCTTGGACGCCATTGGTGCCTTCGTAGATCATCGCGATTTTGCTGTCGCGCAGGAACTGGCTAGCCTGATAATGCTCAGTAAAGCCCGAACCCCCATGCACTTGCAAAGCGTCGGATGCATTCTTGTGGCCCTTGTCGGTCAAATAGGCTTTGAGAACGGGGGTCAAAAGGCTCATATAATCGCCAGCTTTTTGGCGGACGGCTTCATCGGGGCTCTTGTGCAAGAGGTCGCCATAAAGCGCGGTCCAGTACAAGAAGGCGCGACCACCTTCGGTGTGGGCTTTAATGTCCATCAACATGCGACGCACATCGGGGTGCACCAAAATATTGTCGGCTGGCTGGTCAGGCTCTTTCGGGCCGGTCAGGCTACGGCCTTGGCGACGATCCTTGGCAAAGGCCAGCGCCGCTTGATAAGCAGATTCGCCAATGGCCATGCCTTGCAGGCCAACGCCGATTCGAGCCTCATTCATCATCACGAACATGATGGACAGGCCTTTATTGGGTTCGCCAATCAGATAGCCGGTGGCTTCTTCATACTGCATCACGCAGGTGGCATTGCCGTGGATGCCCATTTTTTCTTCAAGGCCAACGCAAGCTACAGTGTTGCGCTCACCCAAGCTGCCATCCGCACGGACGATGAACTTCGGTACGATGAAGAGCGAGATGCCCTTGACGCCTGCTGGTGCGCCTTCAAGGCGGGCGAGAACCAAGTGGATATGGTTGGCGGTCATCGAATGCTCGCCGCCCGAGATCCAGATTTTTTGGCCCGAAATCTTGTAAGTGCCATCGGCTTGGGGAACCGCTTTTGTGCGTAGGAGGCCCAAATCCGTGCCGCAATGAGGCTCGGTCAAATTCATCGTGCCAGCCCATTCGCCGCTGGCGAGCTTTGGCAAATAGAGGTCCTTTTGCTCGTCCGTGCCACCTTCATGGATCGCTGAATAGCAACCGTGGGTCAGGCCTGGATACATGCCGAACGCCATGTTGGAGGAGGAGGTCATCTCACTATAGGCCAGATTGACCACGTGAGGCAGGCCTTGGCCACCATAATTGGGGTCAGCGCTTAACAGCGGCCAGCCAGCTTCCACTAGTGCATGATAGGCTTCGGTGAATCCCTCGGGCACGGTCACAGTATTGTCTGGGTTCAGTTTGCAGCCTTGCTTGTCGCCGACCGAATTAAGCGGCGCCAGAACATTTTCGCAGAATTTCGCGCCCTCTTCGAGGATTTGGTCGCGTACATCCTTCGGCGCGTCTGCAAAGCCTTCGAGGTTTGAGAAACGGTCGATCTCTAACACATCATCAAATAGAAACTTCATGTCGCGAATTGGTGCTTGATAGCCCATAATCTGTCTCCCTTGTTGACCGTTAGCGGCTGGGGGGTACAGCAAACCCATCCAGCCGCAGGCCAAAGCTTGTTATTGTCGCATTGTCTTGCGTGTAGGGGCCCTGAGCAGGCCTTGCCTTAGCTTTTTTTAAGACGCTTTTTCGTTGAGATAGGAGATATCTTCGCCATCGAGACGGGCGCGCGCGACCGCATCGTAAGCCGAAGCTCCAGCCACAGCTAGATCCGCCGGAGCCTTCGCCAATTGCTCATTGAGCCATCGAACGCCATTTTCCAAGGTCTCGATCGATCCGACGATGTCTTCACGTTGGCGCTTCAACAGTTCGATTTGCTTGATGTACTTGTCATGCGTTCGTTGCATTTGGGTGCGTTGATTGTCGCCCAGATCATAGAGGTCGATCATCTCACGGATTTCTGAAAGCGAAAAACCGACTCGCTTGCCGCGCAAAATCAGCTTTAGGCGGGCGCGGTCACGCACCGAATAATGCCTGTTAAGACCATCCCGTGCCGGACTGAGTAGCCCTTTGTCTTCATAGAAGCGCAAGGCGCGGGCTGTGGCACCAAATTCACGCGATAACTCGCCAATCGTCCAAACCCTGTTTTTCTCGGTTTGATCAGACATAAAAGACCTCCAGAGGTGACCTTGTACATGCGTTTGGCTTACGTTTACGCACACGTCAAGTAAAATCTTGGTGTTACCGGCCCTAGGGGATTGGGGAATTGCCTGAATTGCTACCCCGTTTGGGACGAACCCGGGTGCGTTCTCATTTGAACTCAGTTTTGTTGCGACACCGGAATGAAATGATTTCGGAATGTACGTGGTTCGTCGCAAGCCCGGCCGTTGTGAAGAGGTGTCGGCCCATAGAGCGCGTCGTGGCAATTACGTCCGCATGATCCCGCCGGGCCCAGTATCTGGTTGTCGGCGTTAGGACTGGCTTCAAGCAGTCAAACCCGCTAACAACACCTCATGCTAGATGAACAAGATCAGGCGCGAGACGCCTATTGGATGGCACGTGCTTTGGACCTTGCTAAGCAGGCGGCCGGATTGGGCGAAGCCCCGATTGGTGCTCTGGTCGTTGATAGCAAAACCCAGACACTGGTCGCAGAAGCACACAATGAGCCGATCACCTTGCATGACCCGTCCGGTCATGCGGAGATACTGGCCATAAGGCGGGCAGGGATTGCCCTGTCCAATTATCGTTTAGCGCCTGAATTGACGCTATATGTGACGTTAGAGCCTTGTACCATGTGCGCAGGTGCCATTAGTCATGCCCGCATCGCCCGCTTGGTCTATGGCGCTAGCGACGCTAAAGGCGGGGCTGTCGAGCATGGTGTACGTTTTTTTGAGCAAAAGACCTGCCATTGGCGGCCAAAAGTGACGTCCGGTATCTTGGCGGAGCTTTGTGCAGACACTTTACGCACCTTCTTCCGTGCGCGGCGCTGATACGGCCCTTCTTATTCCTATGGGGAATCACTAGATAGTCGGACCCAAGGAGCTATTTATGTCAGAAATTCGCCACGCCCCCGTTCTTATTATTGGTTCTGGGCCTGCCGGCTATACAGCCGCTATCTATGCTGCCCGTGCCATGCGCCAGCCTGTGCTGGTCGAAGGACCGCAACCTGGCGGGCAGTTGACCATCACAACAGAAGTCGAAAACTACCCCGGCTTTGCGGATGTCATTCAAGGGCCTTGGCTGATGGAGCAAATGCGCGCCCAAGCAGAACATGTCGGCACGCAAATCATTTCTGACTGGATCATGGAAGTCGATCTGACAAGCCGGCCGTTCAAAGCAATCGGCGATGGTGGCCAAATATATACAGGCGATACCGTGATTCTTGCCACCGGCGCGCAAGCCAAATGGCTAGGCCTGCCCGAAGAGCAAGGCCTATGCGGCTTTGGCGTGTCGGCTTGCGCCACTTGCGACGGGTTCTTCTATCGCGGGAAAGAAGTTGTTGTGATCGGCGGCGGCAACACCGCAGTCGAAGAGGCCCTGTTTTTGACCAATTTCGCCAGCAAGGTGACATTGGTACATCGTCGCGACGAATTGCGAGCAGAGCGTATCTTGCAGGACCGCCTGTTCGCACATCCAAAAGTCGAAGTGGTTTGGGATAGCGCGGTGGAAGAAATCCTATCGGACCCCGAGCCTAAATCGGTAACGGGTGTGCGTCTAAAGAATTTGAAGACCGGCGCGCTCAAGGACCTTCCAGCCCATGGTGTGTTTGTTGCCATTGGTCACAAGCCCGCGACGGATTTGTTCAGCGGCAAAGTCGCGATGCGCGACAATGGCTACATCATTGTTGAGCCAGGCACCACACGCACCAATGTGGCTGGCGTATTTGCGGCGGGCGATGTGGCGGATGAAACCTATCGCCAAGCTGTTACAGCGGCGGGGCTTGGCTGCATGGCTGCCTTGGAGGCAGAGCGTTTCTTAGCAGAGCACGGCCAAGAGGCTGTAACCACAGCTTAGGTTTAGCCGCGGTAGGAAAAGCGCTTTCTGGCGCAAGGGCTATCACGGCCTTGTGAAGGAATGCTATGCGCTAATCACGCCCCTGTGCCTTGCGCGTCGAGGCCAGCGCCCCATATGCAGCACACAACCGCAATCCGGGCCCCTCTGGCGATCAAGGCGTTGATCGTGATGTCGGATTGATTGTTCTCGCGGAAGACGCAGCCAAGATGAGGGGACCGGGGCCAATGGATGCCTTGCCTTTTTTAACCGCCGTTTACGCGGGCCAGCCCATTTGGCTATGGCTCGCCTTTTTATCTTTCATCGGTTTCTTGTTGTGGCTTGACCTAGGGGTAATCAACAATAAGGACGGGGTGGTCTCGGCATCAAAGTCTGCCAAAATGTGGGCGGCTTTTGCAAGTCTCGCCATCGCGTTTGGGGCTTATGTTTATTTTGTCTACGAGCCTGATCCGAGATATTACAACAGCCCAGACAATCTGAATCAGCAAGCGGTGATCCAGTATTTCACCGGCTATTTGCTGGAAACGGCACTGGCTTTTGACAATATTTTTGTCATCGGCATGATTTTCACATTCTTTGCTGTGCCACGCGAATATCAGCACCGCGTGCTGTTCTGGGGTATCATCGGCGCGATTGTATTCCGTGCGATTTTCATCAGCTTGGGCTCGGCCGTGGTGAATGAATTCACTTGGGTGCTCTATATCTTCGCGGCCTTCTTGATCTTCACCGGCTACAAGATGCTGTTCGGTGGCGATCATGAGATGAAGCTGGAAGACAACCCCGTCTTGAAGTTCATCAAGAAGCGCATGCGCGTTACCGAGACGATTGAGAACCATAACTTCTTCGTCAAGAAGCCGCATCCAAATGGTTCGGGCAAATTCGTTCTCTGGGCCACGCCTTTGTTCTTGGCCTTGATGATGGTTGAAATCGTCGACATCATTTTTGCCGTGGACAGCGTGCCTGCAATCTTCGCCGTTACTCGCGACCCATTCATCGTCTATACCTCCAATATCTTCGCGATTTTGGGCTTGCGCTCGATGTATTTCATGCTGGCTGAAGCGGTCGAGCGGTTCAAATATCTGAAATATGGCTTGTCATTGGTACTCGTCTTGATCGGCTGTAAGATCATCTGGAACTTCGGTCTGTCGAAAGAATTGAAGATGGTGCCATACATGGAGCCACATTGGTCGCTGATTGCGACGCTGCTCTTGTTAGGTGGCTCGATCGGCTACTCCTTGTGGAGGACCCGCAAGGTTGAAACCAAGCCTGCCGAGTAATCTCCTAGGCTAGTGCAAAATATACCGAGGGCGGGACTGAATGGTCCCGCCCTTTTTGTTGTCAGAAGTCAGAAAGTGGAATGGCCCTAGACGGTAATGGACTGTCGCAGCCCCGACGACGGTCGCAGACCTCTTTGTTTGGTTCTCGAATGTGCTCAATCAGCATCACCATGATGACCATAGTCATGACGAGAATGGCCATTATCGCTTCAAAGCTGATGGGAATCGCTGCTCGAATTTCTGCCAGCCACTTCTTCCACGGGCTGCCGTCCTCGACCATTAATTCAACCGCGACACGACATAATCTGCGAGGTCGGCCAAAAGCTTGGGGATGACGCCTTCAGGCAGACGGGTAAGAGCGGCTTTCGCCTCTGTGATATGGCCGCGGGCCTCATCCAAAGTGGCCTCAACGGCTCCACGCAGGCGCATAGTTTGGATCGCAAAAGCCAAATCTTCATCCTGGTGCTTCCGGGCAAGAACGCGTTGCCAGAACAGACGCTCTTCGCCCTGGGCGCGCTCCAACGCGATGATCAGTGGGAGTGTAGCTTTGCCTTCCCGGAAATCGTCACCGGTATTTTTCCCCAAGCTCTGGGTCAAGCCGCCATAGTCTAAGGCATCATCGACCAATTGAAAGGCGAGGCCCAGCTTCAAACCGAAAGTAGCCAAAGCGTCTACCATCTCATCGGGCGCGTCTGCGGTGATCGCGCCGGCCTCACATGCAGCAGCAAACAAAGCGGCGGTCTTGGCCTCAATAACTTGGTAATAGCGTTCTCGGCTGGCTTCGCCGCGATTGGTGGTTGCCAGTTGCAACACCTCACCCTCGGCAATCGTGCTTGCAGCCTTGGCGAGAATATCCAGCACCCTTAATGAGCCCGTCTCGACCATCAGGTTGAACGCGCGTGCAAACAAAAAGTCACCTACCAGAACGCTGGCCTTGTCACCCCAAATCAGATTGGCCGCTCGCTTGCCGCGTCGCAACGACGAGCCATCGACTACATCGTCATGCAGCAAAGTGGCGGTATGGATGAACTCAACGGCGGTCGCCAGCTTAACCGCAGGCAACCCACCGCCGCCACAAGCACTTGCTGCTGCTAGCGTTAGGAGCGGCCGCAAGCGCTTGCCGCCAGCATCCACCAAATGGTGAGCCACGTCCGGGATGAGACCGACAGGGCTGTCCATTCGTGCAACGATTTCAGCTTCAGTTGCTGCCAATTCCGGTGCCAACACTGCCGCGAGCGCTTCGGTCGGATTAACCGACACGGCATCAACTGGGCGGGTGGTGACGTTCACGACAGCTTTTTCCTTATTAGTCTTTTGTTTCCATGCCCTCTTGAGGGGGCTTGGGTCAAGCATCCGCTGCTTCCAACCCTCGCGTTCAAAACAGTTTAGTTGACACTGGTCTCTTTTGCCGTCTCAACCAATCAAGTTCGCAAGTCTTTTAGATATAGGCTCAGACGCCCGCATGATCGAAACAACACGTGATATATTCCTCAAAGGGGCGTTGACCATAGAACAACCCAGCAAGGGCTATCGTGCGGGGACAGACGCTGTTTTACTGGCCGCCGCTGCTGCCTCATTTCCAGTCGGAACGGCTTTGGAAGCGGGCTGTGGTGTGGGTACGGCGCTCCTCAGTCTCGGATCTTTACGTGCCGATTCGATGCTGCGCCTAAATGGGCTTGAAAAGGACGAAGCAGCTTGGTCCTTGGCTAAGGCAAATGCCGCCCGCAATCCACTGCAGTGCGAAGTCAACTTTCTGCTGGGTGATGTCTTGGCACCAGACGAGGCCCTGCTTGGCCAATTTGATCTTGTATTTTCTAATCCCCCTTATTTCGATGATGATCTGGCCATCCGCGATCCAGACGAGTCGCGTCAAGCTGCCTATATTCTGGGTGCGCCTTTAGAT
>JBEIEG010000099.1:0-8921 GCA_040383035.1 Hyphomonadaceae bacterium
GAGGACGGGGTCCAAATTTCCTCTAGCTTGCCAATGGATTTACCTGCCCGCCAAGCCGCATTCATGTCCCATAGGATGGTCTCTTTGCCTTGCGACCACAGCGCCAAACTGGCAGGGCGGTCGGCCTCAAGACTGGGGTACACCGTCCTTGTACCATCGGTGGAATAGCTGCCACCCGAAGATGGCAGGAGAAGGCGTGTATTGCCGACTTCAGGCGTGGTGACGCTGAGTGCACCGTCCAAGGGTGCAAAGCCAACGCGGCTGATGCCGACATCCTGATAAAGGAAATTCACCCCACGCCCATCCTTGCGCCAGCTTATCTGGCTAGCCGGGCGGTCGAGCTTCAAGGTCAGGTTCCGCGCTTGGGTAACCGGACCCGTCGCAGGAAGGGTGGCAACAAACACATCCGTGCGCTGAAACGAAGTCTGCCGGTTACGCCAGCCGACATAGGCTAGGGTTTTTCCGTCTGGGCTAACCACTGGGCTGTTTTCAAAGCCGTCATCAGTTGTGAGTTGGTGCGGTGTCCCGCCACCGGCTGCGGGCCACGCATAGAGGTCAGATTGCACAGGCTTTAGATGCGCGTCTGGTGCAGGATTGCCGCTGACGATCACGAACTGCCCATCCGGGGTCCAAGCGGGCTGGCCATCTTCGCGGCCCCAATCACCACTGCCACTGGTTATTTGTGTGACAACCCCAGTCGCTACTTCGAGGGCAAAGACCTGATAGTCGCCCTTCGTTAGCCAGCCTTCTGGATCGGTGCGATAGGGAAAGGTGCGCAACACACGCGCAGGTGCCGCCCAAGTCGCGCCCTCGGGCTTTTCCGGCAGCTTGTAGATCACCTCAGGCTTTTCTTCGACCAGATTCACAAAAGCGATTCTTTTGCCATCGGGCGACCAAGACAGGGAGCTGGGCGCGAACTTTAGTGTGGTGCGCGGCTTGGCTAGGCCATCTCTCAAATCCAGCACAAAGATTTGCGACTTAGTGCCGTCCTTGCCAACAAAGGCAATCGAATTGCCATCGGGCGACCAGCGGACCGTGGAAGGCGCGCGGTCGGCCCCAACCAAAAGACGCCGCACATCTACCCCACTGCTGCCGGGCACGGGAACGAGCCAAAGGTCGGTTTGAACACGGTCGGTCTGAATGTCGCGCGATTGCCGCAGAACAGCGACCTGCTTGCCATCAGGCGACAATTGTGGATCAATCGGTTGTTCAAGACGGTAAAGGTCAAGTGCTTCAACCGGCTTTAGCGCTTCCGCCCACGCAGGGCCTGCCAACACGAGCGCTAGCCCAATCAATCCCGAATAAACCCGCATGACATCCCCCGCCAAAAACTACTTGGCGGCAGATGTACCAAGAGATGCAGGGAAGTCGAGCAGGCTGACGCTGTAAACGAAAAAAGCCCCGCCAGTTGGCAGGGCTTTTCCACAAGAAAAGAACAGAAAGACTTAGTCTTCCTTTGGGGTCAGCACCTGACGGCCACGATACATGCCGGTCTTCAGGTCAATATGGTGTGGACGACGCAGTTCGCCCGAATCCTTGTCTTCGACATAGGAGTTCACGCCCAACGCATCGTGCGAACGACGCATACCGCGACGAGAAGGAGTAGTTTTGCGCTTAGGCACTGCCATGATGCAGGTTCCATTTCAAAAGATAAGGCGGCCCCGGTAAGAGCCGCCAGTAAAACTGAAGCGCGTATCTACGCGCGCTCTTCCCCAATTGCAAGACACTAGGTCAGTGGGAAAAGAACTTATTCTAGGTCACTGCGCTTGGGGTAAGGACGGCACTTCCCACGTGGTCGATTCCTCTGGTGGCCGAACACGGGGATGGAGAAACCAAATGGTGCTAAGTGCGCCAAAGGTTACGGCCCAAAAAACGGCTTGCAAGGCGTCAATGGTGGTTTCTATGTGAGGCAATAGGGTTTGTATGGACGCATTATCTTCGCCGATTTGTTCCATCCCGAAATGTAATAGGAAAATCGGGAGCAAGACGAAGACCGATAAGGCTAAGGATAACCATAGGCGCCATTCTCGACGCGCCACCCCCTTATACGAACGAGATAGATTCACCTTTCCATCGACCAGAATCTGAACTGCCAAGCAGAAGGCATAGTTCACCCAGGCAATAAAAACGGCAATAATTGTCAGCCAAATGATTATTTCTAGGGCAGGATGCTCTACCGCTTCTTGGCTGATACGATAGAACGAAAACGCCAACACAGCCAAAAATTCAAATCCAATAATGCCGAAAACGGCGAGCGCCCGCGTCCGCCAACTTGTCTCCACGCCCGCTGACTTGAGAAAAATTACTGTTATCGCAACGAAGAAAGCAGCACCGACTAGGGTCTCGAGGATGTCCTTCAGATCGAACTCCCCGATACGCGGCAAAGAAAATGGCAATTGGATCGCCATCACGCCTTCAAGCGGTGCCACCATTAGATAGAAAACGAACATTATCAGCGCCAGCGGCACCAAAACCGATCGATGGCTCACGATCAGCCGGAACGCCGCCCGAAGGCCCCATTCCCAATCATTCAAAGGTTCAATCTTAAAGGTCGACATCAAAAACCTCACATCAATCGCGCAATCATAAGTCTTTATTGGGCTATGTAAAGCGAAATTGGACTTGCCGGAAATGCCTAGGGCGTAAAATCCTGATGCACCAATACTTATGTGTGAGCGCGAGACTGCCAAATCGCAGACGGCAGACCTAAACCAACCGGTTCTGAACCAAAGCGGCGCGCACAAAGTCCGCAAACAAAGGATGAGGTTCAAAAGGACGCGACTTCAGCTCAGGGTGATACTGAACGCCGACAAACCAAGGATGATCGGCTCGCTCAACAATCTCTGGCAAAACGCCGTCGGGTGATACACCAGAGAAAACGAGGCCTTGAGCTTCAAGGGTCTCTCGATAGTCCATGTTCACTTCATAGCGGTGGCGATGGCGCTCTTGAATGCTCAAAGCTCCACCATAAGCGCGCGAAACCACGGAGTCGGGCTTCAATACGGCAGGATAAGCCCCCAGACGCATGGTGCCGCCTAGATCGGTCTCCTCACCGCGCAATTGGCGCTCATTGCCTTTTACCCATTCGGTCATCAATCCGACCACAGGCTCAGCGGTGGGACCAAACTCGGTCGATGAGGCACCGGAAATGCCAGCCAGATTACGAGCGGCCTCTACGCAAGCCATTTGCATCCCGAAGCAAATGCCAAAGAAGGGGATCTGGCGTTCGCGGGCAAACTGGACCGCCTTGATCTTGCCTTCAGCGCCGGAATCGCCAAAGGCACCCGGGACCAGAATCGCATCCACGCCTTCAAGCTCTGCTGTCAGCAACTCTTGGTCGGCGTCAAAAGCGCGCGCATCGACCCAGTTGATATTGACCTTTACATCATTGGCGAGACCGCCGTGATGCAGGGCCTCGATCAAAGACTTATAGGCGTCCTTCATGGCGGTATATTTGCCAACCACAGCGATGGTCACATCGCCATCTGGCGCACGCAGGCGCTTAGAAATCGCTTCCCACTTCGACAAATCAGGCTCGGGCGCGTCCATAATCCCGAAACGTCGCAGAACCTCGCGGTCTAAGCCCTCGGCATGATAATCCATCGGCACTTCGTAAATGTGCGCGGAATCAAGAGCCTGAATCACAGCACTGGCGCGCACATTGGTGAAGAGAGCAATTTTACGCTTCTCATCTTCTGGAATCGGGCGGTCGCAGCGACAAATCAAGATGTCGGGCTGAATACCAATCGAGCGCAATTCCTTCACGCTATGCTGGGTTGGCTTGGTTTTCATTTCGCCAGCGGTATGAATGTAGGGCAGAAGTGTGAGGTGAATATACACCGCCTGCTGAGGATCTAATTGCTGGCCAAGTTGACGGATTGCTTCAAAAAACGGCAGGCCCTCGATGTCGCCAACCGTGCCACCAATTTCACACAACACAAAGTCTGCATCGCCTGCGTCAGACAAGACAAAGTCTTTGATGGCATTGGTGACGTGGGGAATGACTTGGATCGTCGCCCCCAGGAACTCACCCTTACGCTCTTTGGCGATGATTTCTTGATAGATGCGCCCGGTAGTTATGTTATCCGCTTTGGCCGCTGAAACGCCTGTAAAGCGCTCATAATGGCCCAAATCCAAGTCTGTCTCTGCGCCATCATCGGTCACAAAGACTTCGCCATGCTGATACGGGCTCATCGTACCGGGATCGACATTAAGATAAGGGTCGAGTTTGCGCAGCCTCACTTTATAGCCACGAGCTTGCAGCAGCGCGCCTAACGCGGCTGATGCAATGCCTTTTCCGAGCGAGGAAACCACGCCCCCAGTGATGAACACATATCGGGTCATGGGAGGTCGTTCTAAGCCGCAACGCCTGTAAAAGGGAAGAGGCGCAACTGGAAAGAAATGGGAGTTAGCCGCTTATTTTTTTTCTGCCGGTGTTGGCTCAGTGGCGGGTGCCGCTGGTGTAGCCGGAAATAAGGGTGCTGGCTGGGGGGCGGATGGTGCCGAAGCAGGAATGCCGCCAGCCGGTGCTGCAGGAACAGGCGCGATGGCATTTGTCGGGGCCGCAGGCACAGACAGGTCAATGCCCTTTGTCGGAATACCGTCCTTGGTACGGCCATCTTGCATCAAAGAATCAGCTGGCTTGGTCGCGGATTTGTTCATGATGGTCAAAGTGACGCTAGTCACCAAAAACGCTGCACCCAACAAAGTCGTCGTGCGCGTCATGAAGTTCGCGGCTGAACGCCCTGACATCATGGAAGAAGGACCACCACCCATTCCCAAGGCCCCGCCGCCTTCCGAACGCTGCAGCAAAATGGCACCAATGAGCCCCAGACAGATCAGCAGGTGAAGAATGAGAACAGCTTGGATAAACATGGAACGGGCCTAAAGGTGAATGGATGGAGCGCAAAACCCTGCGCTTAGGGCTGCTATGTCGCTCTTTCGAGGCCGAACTTCAAGAGACCAACGACAGCGCTAAGGAATGGCGGCGTTTCGCACGCTCTTTCGCCTTGGACAAACGACCCCGGACCTTGTCTAAAGTCGTCTCCAATTCCGCCTTAAACGCGTCTCCCCCCTCTACCGCGTAAGCGACATAGAGGGCCAACGCGAGTTGTCGCGTTAGATTGGCATTCTCGACACGCTCTGGCCCCGGTGCACTGGTGCGCGCCGCGACATTTTCGAGCACCATGGCAATTTCTTGCACTTCATCAATATCCAAGCGCTTTGCAGCGCGGACAAGTTCGGCGGAGCTTTCCAGAAGATCGACGACAAACCCTGCATTCGAATCCCCTCGCCCTTGGGCTTGGATGATGACTTCCGCGGCCATAGCGATACGACGAGCGAGCTTTGCCAACCGATCTTGGTCGACCTTTCTACGAGCGGCGGCCAGAATTTCCGATTGCGCTACGGGATCAAAATTGCTTATCGTTACACGGTCGCGCAGTGTGTTAGGCGGGTCGAAAGTCTCAGGTGCCATTTGATTCTTCGACGAACGACCGCGATCTGGGCCAACATAATCAGACGTCACAACAAATTGCTTGCGAGAAAGAATAATGGCGCGCACCCGTTCTAGAGCCTGAATTTGAGAGAAGGGCCGCAACACCACATCATCACAGCCCACATTCATCAAATCGGCAACCAAATCGGTTGATCCAGCCCAAAGCGTCGCAATAACGGGAATAAACGGATTGACGCCCAACTCCCCAAGTCGCTGAGCGCGCAAAAGCTCAACAACATCACTGTGATATTCAGTCGCCTCAATCACGAGCAGAGAGATGTCGACGTCACGCAAACGGCGCGTCAACTCCCTTAAGGAGGTCATCCCCTCGATACGGCGGAACCCGATCCCATGCAAAACGGATCGCGTCATCAGCATATTGCCGCGCACAGGATCATAAATCAGCACGGTCGCCGCTGCGAGTCTTTGCTTATCCAAAGGAATTTCACCCCTTAATCCGGATACATCCTTTGGCACAGGGTTGTTGCTAAGACGTTACGAAGAACGCTTCATTCTTGAATTGCGTGCAGAATTTTCAGGAAACCATCTGCCGTAAGGCTCGCGCCACCAACTAAAGCACCGTCGACATGAGCCAAATGCAATAGATCGCGCGCGTTCTGACCATTAACTGATCCACCGTACAGAAGTTGGATGCTCGCGCCCTTTGCGCCAAAGCGGTCAACCAAACTTCTGTGAATAGCGTCATGCATCGCCAAAACGTCACCTGCGCTAGGAACCAAACCCGTTCCAATTGCCCAAACCGGCTCATAGGCAATGACTAGAGCGCCATCCGAGAACGTCTCGGGTATCGAGCCTTGAACTTGCGCAAGGACGATGGATTCAGCTTGGCCAGCCTTCCGTTCGGCGCCGGTTTCGCCCACGCAAATAATGGGGACGAGTCCAGCTTCTAGGGCTGCTTGGGCCTTACTCTGCACCAACGCGCTGCTCTCTCCATGATCAGCACGGCGCTCAGAATGGCCAACAATCACAAAATGACCACCTGCATCCTTGACCATGGCGGCGGAGATATCGCCGGTATGGGCACCAAAGCCTTTTGGATGGCAATCCTGAGCACCGGTCAAAAGCCCTGTGCCTGCTGTGGTTTCACTTAGACGCGCTAACAGCGTGGCTGGCGGGCAAATAGCCAATTGAATTGCCTGGCTCTGGGCGGACTTAGCAGCAGCCGCAATGAGGCTTGCCTCCCCCAAAGCCGTACTCACCCCGTTCATTTTCCAGTTTCCAACCAATAGTTTCGCCACAATTATCTCCATTATAGGCCAAGATCGACACCCTAGCCGGGACGTCAATTCTGGTCTGGCATAGGCAGGTGATCCAAACTTTGCAAATCACCAGATAGAGACCTGCAGTCCAAGGCCCGCGCTGTGCAGGCCTTGCCTTGCCCCCTCTTCCAACGATCCTTATGCTAAGGAAAGTTTTCATCAGGATCTTCCATGCTCACCGCGTTTCGAAAATTTGCCCGTTCATGGGTCTCCGGCATCATCATTGGCCTTTTGGTAATCTCGTTTGGGATCTGGGGGGTAAACGATATCTTCACCGGGGGCAGTCCGGATGCGGTTGCTAAGGTGGCTGGCAAGTCGATCACTCAGGACGAGTACCGCAAAGAGTTTGATCGCCTACTGAAGCGCGCAAAGGCTGATGCGAAACGCGATATCTCAACAGAAGAGGCACGCGCCCAAGGTCTTGATAGCGCAGTATTAGAACAAATGGTTGCGAGCCGCGCCTTTACCGCGATGACCGACGGCCTTGGCATTAAGGCGGCGAACTCCGTTGTTCAGGCTGAGATTGCGAAAATCCCTGCCTTCCAAGACCAAATCACTCGCCGCTTTAGCCAAGATGCTTACCAGATGGCCTTGCGAGAGAATGGCTTTACCCCCGTTGAGTTCGAAAGCAGTGTGCGTTCTGACCTGACCCGTCAAGGTCTGACTTTGGCCGTTAGCTCTGGCTTCCGCGCCCCACGCGTTTTTGCCAGCCAAACATTGGCCTATGGCACAGAACGCCGGATGGTAACCATTATTCCAGTTCCTGCTGGATTTGTCGGTGGTCCCCGCCAACCAAATGACGCACAACTGAAGGCGCTCTATGATGAGAGCAAAGCCCAATTGATGCAGCCTGAAACACGTAACCTCACCATGGTTGTTGCCAGCCTTGCCGACTTCGAAACAAAAGTGAAGGTCGATGAAGCGCAAGCTCAAGAGATTTTTGCCCGCAATAAAGAACGCCTTTCAACACCAGCTAAGCGCGGTTTGGTTCAATTGGTTACATCTGATCGTGCGAAAGCCGATCAAGCTGCAGCGCGCCTTCGTGCCGGTGAAGACCCTGCAGCGATTGCGAAAGCGCTAGGTCTTTCGGTGCCAGTCGTGTTGTCAAATGTGACCATCGGCGGCATTCCCGACCAGAATGTAGCCAAAGCCGCGTTTGAAATGAAACAGGGCGACGTACAAGTTGTCGCTGCCAAGCTGCAACCCTTCGCAGCGATCAAGGTAACCGAATCTGTGGCGGCCAAAGAAGCCAAGTTTGAAGATTCTGCGGCCGAAATCCGCACCCAATTGCGCCAAACCGCAGCTGGCGAGCTTCTGACCGATGCAACTGAGGCTTATGATAAGGCGATCACCGAAGGGGCAACGCTCGAAGCCGCAGCCGCTAAAGCAGGCTTCCAACTTGTCCAAATCAAAGACGTGATGGCGGATGGTAATCTGGCTGCAACAGGACAGCCTGCCCCTGAATTCGCGGAAGCGCCGACGGTCCTGAAAGATGCATTTGCGGGCGGCAAAGGCGACACGTCGGACTTGGCCCCTGTTCCTGGTGATCGTTATGTCGCAGTCCGTATCGATACGATTAATGTTGCTGCACCGCCGCCATTCGCCGCAATCCGCAACGAATTGACGGCTGAATGGATTCGCCGCGATATTCGTGCCCGAGCGGAAGCAAAAGCTAAGGAAATTTTGGCGGATGCCAAGAAGACCAGCATCGAGGCCGCGGCTGCAAAATACAAATTGCCAGTCGCCAAGCAGACCCAACCGCTCCTACGTGGCCAAGGTGGCCAAGAATTGAGCCAAGCTGTATTTGCCGCAAAAAAAGGTGAACTGGTCTTGGCACCAACTGCCAATGGGGTTGAATACACCGTTGTGCGGATCGACGACATCTTGAAGGACGATGAAGGCACCGTGCCAGATCGTTTGGTTCAGGCCGAGACTGCGGTCCGTGCCTCAGTCCAGCGCGACCTGATTGCGTCTTTAGAACGGGTCGCCCGAGACCGTGCAAAGGCTCAGCTCTTCACCAAAATGATGGGCCGCGCCTTGGGTGATACCGAAGAAACTGCCGCCGCCAGCAAAGCCGCAGTGCCGGCCAAACAGCCGTAGGCGAACGTGCTATCGATTGAACCTAGTTTTGAGCTGTTCGAAGC
>JBEIEG010000100.1:0-8903 GCA_040383035.1 Hyphomonadaceae bacterium
GCTGTAAAGAACTCGGCCCCGAAGGGCTCCATCATGAACCCAAACACCTGTTGGTTCAGCAATTGATCTTCAACCAGCAAGACGCGCAGGTCTTTGGGGATGTCACGACAAATCTCCGTCGGGTCCTCACTGACTTGCGATGGCACCACAGCCCGATCGAGCGGTAGCGGCAGGTCCAGCGTGAACACGGAGCCAACTTCGGGGGTTGACTGGGCCCGGATGGTTCCGCCCATCAGTTCGGTCAAGGATTTTGTGATGGCAAGTCCAAGTCCGGTTCCCCCAAATCGTCGGGTAATCGAACTGTCTGCTTGCGAAAAGCGTTCAAACAATTTCTGGCTCTGCGTCTCATCAAAGCCAATGCCCGAATCTTCGACCTCAATCACTAAGCCAGGGCCCATTGAACGGGGAGACGCGGTGACTCTGACACGACCTACGGACGTAAACTTCACGGCATTTGACATAAGATTGGTGATGACTTGGCGCAGGCGAACTGGATCACCCAGAAAGAGCTGCTTTGTTGGCAGAGTGTTGTCGAATCCAAGATCAAGCTTCTTCTGCGCACAGGCACCTGCCATCAAGGCTACGACATCTTGAATTATGAGGGCGACATCGACAGGAACCGCTTCCAATTGAAGCTCTCCAGCTTCCACCTTGGTCAAATCCAAGATGTCGGACAACTGGCGCTCAAGATCCTTGCCCGAAGAGCGGATCAACTCAACCATACGCTTCTGACGATCGTCTAGAGGTGTATTGGCCAATGCAGAAGCTACTCCGACGACCCCATTCAAAGGCGTGCGCAACTCATGGCTCATATTTGCTAGGAATTGGGTCTTCGCAGCATTGGCAGCGTTTGCTTTCACCGACAGATTTCGCAAATGTTCTTGTTGCGACTTCAAATGGGTGATGTCAGAGAAAGTCGACACCACATAGGATGGTTTCTCCTCAAAAGGCTCAAATAGTGGACTGGCAGAGAGATGCAGCCATTTGGTGCCACGTTCGGGATCTGGAATGCCGACCACTACGTTGCTGATCGGTACGCCGCTACGTAAAACCTCAATCGCCGGCATTTCATGGGTCAAATAAGGTGTGCCGTCTTCGCGTAAGCGCTGCCAACGCGGATCGTTTGGCATCATGCCCAAAAGCTGGTCCCGCGACAAATCTAAGATTCGACAGGCGCTGAGGTTGGCTTCGACAATCTTGCCAATTCGGTTCTTGATCAACACACCTTCCGACATGGTTTCAAGAATGACGCGCGCATGGTCTGCTTCGCGGTTCAGCGCTTCATTGGCCTCCGCCAAAGCAAGCGCGTCGCGGGTGGAACGGGTAATCTCGAGTTGACTAACAACAATTTTTGCCAGCGCCTTCATTTGTTCAATTTGCTGATCCGTGATGCCTCGCGCCCTTTGGTCAATCGCGCACAGCGTGCCCAATCGCAGGCTTGGCCCAACAATTAGAGGAAAGCCAAAGTAAGCACGGATTTTCGGTTCCCCGAGAACCAACGGATTATTCGCAAAGCGTGGATCTGCTAACGCATCGGCGACGATTAAGGGCTCATCCTGTAAAATCGCATGAGCGCAAAAGGCACTCTCGCGATCTGTTTCGCATGCATCGAGGCCCACGCGTGCCTTAAACCATTGTCGCTCTGCATCTACGAGTGAAACCAGCGCGATCGGAACGTCCATGATGCTTGAGACTAAGGAGACGATGGCGTCCAAAGACGGATCGGGCAATGTATCGAGAATTGCAAAATCCAACAGCTCAGCAAGACGCTGGGCTTCGTTGAGTGGCGTGGGCGCAGCCATAATCCATCCTCCGAAAACTCGGATTTTAGGTATCTCACAAACCATTTAAAGGAGTCTTAGTGTGCCGATCAGAAGTCTAATTGCTCACGTGTAACGGCATTCATTTAAGGTGGTGCGAAGCAAGGTTGTTTAGTGGATAAGTCAACATTTTTTGTAACAACTAAAGTTCAGCCTAAAGATTCAACTTTTCCACTAGGTCATTTTTTTAAGGTTCACCTTATTTTTACCTGCAAGTGCTAGAGTGCAGGCTAGAATTTTACCCGATAAAGATATTGGTCCAATTTGATGGATACTCAAAGAGCTGGATTCGCCGAGGTAGGCCTCAACCGCGCAAAGGAGCTGAAGACGCGCCTTGCGGTTGCCGTGTTCCTGGCGCTTGCAAGCTTTTTTATTGTCGGTGGGTATGAACCTATTGCTTGGCTGGTAATCGTGGTTCTAGGCCAAGCGCTGGACTGGTACACTTTTAAGCCGTTACGCCTGAACCCTGAGAAGGTCGTATCAAAGGGAAAGAAGCTCGTCTGCATTGCTATCGTGGTACTTAATGCATTCGTTTACACCAGTATTGCAGCCATTCTCTGGGCCAAAGGTGGCGAGGCTGGGCGTATCTTTGCAACGCTGATCATTTGTGGTGCCCTGCTTCATTCGACCTTGCATGCGGCCCGCTCGGCCTCCCTGCTGGCGGCGTCAACTGTGCCAATGTGTCTCTATCTAATTGGCTTGCCAATTACCTCTTGGGCCTATTTCAAGATGGAAGCGGCGACTTCGGCTGTGATCCTGATTGGATCGCTCGTTTACCTTGCGCATTTGGCGATCATTATTCGCCGCTCTTTTGAATCTACCGACCAGCTTGTGCGGGCAAATGCGGAAGCACAGGACCAAAAGAGACGGGCCGAGAGCGCAAGCCAAACCAAGTCGGATTTTCTCGCGACCGTGACGCACGAAATTCGCACCCCAATGAACGCGGTTATGGCTTCTGCCATTTTGTTGCGCCGAACGAAATTGTCGAAAGTCCAGAGCGAGCATGTCGACATGCTCAACGACGCGGTCGATACTTTACTTGCACTTTTGAACGATGTCCTAGACATGTCCAAGATCGAAGCGGGGAAAATGACGGTTGAACGGGTCGACTTCCCGGTGATCGATGAATTGCAAGCTGCGGTCCGAATTTGGGACCCACGCGCATCAGACAAGAACCTAAGCCTAAGGTTTAATGCCGCTCCGGATTTCCCAACCGCGATCAAAGGCGACCCTCTACGGATCCGTCAGATTCTCTTCAATTTGATCTCGAATGCCGTCAAATTCACCGAGTCGGGCTCCATAGATGTTTCTGCACGAACTGGCCTCGATAGCACGGGGCGGCGAGCCATGGTGCTGGAAGTGGCTGACACGGGCTGTGGCATTTCCGCGCTGACCCTATCGCGCCTTTTTGCAGAGTTTGAACAAGGCAATCTGATGATCGCGCGGAAGAAGGGTGGCACGGGTCTAGGCCTCGCCATCAGCCGACGTTTGGCTGAACTAATGGATGGGTCCCTCGATGTCCGAAGCATAGAGGGTGAGGGTTCCGTCTTTACGGTAACCCTACCTTATGAATTGGCCGACAGCCAAAGCGCGCACGAACAAGCCGAAGATGTTGAGGTGGAAATGCGTCCCTTGCGCATCCTTGTGGCTGAGGACCATCCGACCAATCAAAAGATTGTCAGCCTGTTTCTGTCGACCATGGGCTGGTCACTCGCAATGGCCAACGATGGCGTTGAAGCGTTGGAAATGGCAGGGCTCGAGGAATTTGATGTCATCCTGATGGATATGCAAATGCCCAATATGGATGGCCTAGAGGCAACACGACGCTTGCGCGCGTCAGCTAGCTATACCCAGTCGGTGCCCATTATCGCCCTAACTGCAAATGCAATGGATCACCACCGCACTGCCTTTATGGAAGCGGGTGCAGACGCATTTGTACCTAAGCCATTGGACCCCAACGTCCTAATCCAAACGATTTTGACATTTGCCAAGACCAGTATGGCTGACGTGACACACACCAACACGCAGTCCGTGGAGCCTAATCAATCGGCAAACTTGTCTGTGCCGGCTTGGCAGCTTGATCAAAACCTAGCTTAAAAGTTCGTGGATTTCCTGACCCTCGGGGCTTAAAACGCGTCGCGGCCGAGGATAGGCGATGCGCGTTTAGGGCGTGTCCATAGCGACACGACCTTTTTGCCAATCCTGCGGCGTAATGGCTTCAGAAGCGCAGCTGGGCTCCTTGGAGTCGCTCCAGATCATCCTGAGACGTACTGCAATCTACTGACGAATTGCCAGCAATCCCCGGTTGGGATTTGTATCCGACCTAAATTTGATTGGAAGTTCATGGCGAGCCCCTTTGAACAAAGTTCGAAAGAAACAAAAAGACCCGGTGGGTCACTTTGACGAAGGAGAGATGGCGCACCGCCATGGAGTTTCTTCAAACGAATTATTCGCCGCATTACAAGATTGGGAATACACTTTAAAGCGCTCCCCCTCCGCCTTGGCGATTATAAAAGGCGAAAAAATTCCGACATCTAAGGTCAGCGAAACCTCTTCATCGCAAACAGACCTTGTTATTTGGCAGGCGAAGTCACCTGCCAAATACAAGCGTCGTCCCTCTCGAATTGCGGGAGGGTAACATGGATAGCGGTCACCCTATCAAAAACCCGCTCTATCCTGTCTCACTGCGTATGACCTTTGAGGAAAAGGCGAACCTCGAACTGGCAGCGGCGGGCATGTCGCTGTCATCATATATCCGGTGGCGGATTTTCGACCCCGCTTCACCCCCGCCAAAGCATCGCGGCAAGCAACCTGTGAAGGATCATGTCGCACTCGCAAGACTGTTGGCGCTGATGGGGCAATCGCGCATTGGCAATAATCTCAATCAACTCGCCAAAGCGGTAAATTCAGGAAGTCTTCCGGTTACGCCCGAAACCGAAGCCGAACTAGTGGAGGCTGCAAGGGCGATTGTGCACATGCGCCGCCTATTGTTGGAGGCTCTACAGATTGAGGCAACCCCATGATCCTCAAAGCCTCTCAGCGGTCTGGCGCAAAGCAATTGGGGACGCACCTCTTGCGCACCGATGAAAACGAGCATGTAGAATTACATGAGATTACCGGCTTCATGTCCGAGACATTGCAAGGCGCGATGAATGAGGCTTATGCGCTTTCGAAGGGCACGAAGTGCAAACAATTTTTATTCTCGGTTTCGCTCAGCCCGCCCGAAAATGAAAGTGTGCGGGTCGAGGTGTTTGAGAAGGCAATCAACGATATTGAAGAGCGGCTCGGGCTAAAAGGTCAACCGCGCATTATCGTGTTCCATGAAAAGGAAGGTCGCCGTCATGCCCATGCGGTTTGGTCGCGGATCAACGCTGACACGATGACGGCAAAGCACATGCCCTTCTTTAAGGCCAAGCTGAACAACCTTGCCAAACAAATCTATCTTGAAAATGGCTGGACGATGCCAAGGGGATTTGAGAATCCGAAACTTCGCGATCCTACAAGTTTCACTCTGAAAGAGTGGCAACAGGCGAAACGCGTCGGGCTTGATCCTCGGGAACTTAAATCCGCCGTGCAGGATTGTTGGAAACGATCTGACGGCGTGTCGGCTTTCGCGAATGCACTTGAAGAGCGCGGGCTTTACCTAGCGCGCGGTGATCGTCGTGGGCATGTGGTTCTCACATTGGACGGCGAAGCGTTTGCGCTTTCGCGTTTGATCGACGGCAAGACAAAAGACGTGAATGCAAAGCTGGGTGATCCAAACCAGCTTCGTTCCCTCGATGAAACCATAGCGCTGATCGGTGAAAAGATCGCGCCTCGTTTGTCATCCTATATCAATGAGGCAAAGCGCATGGCTATCAACGCCATGAAACCGCTTATCGAACAAAAGCAAAAGCTGACCGAAGCACATCAAACTGCACGCAAAAGTTTTGATACCAAGATCAAAGATCGCTGGGATGCTGAACAGCGCGAACGATCAAGCCGCACGCGCAAAGGCTGGGCTGGCGTTTGGGATTTCATGACGGGCAAATACTTTAAAGTGCGCAAGCAAAATGAGCTTGAAGTCCAGTTTGCCAAAGAACGTGATCGCACTGAACGGCATGGATTAATCACCGCTCAACTCAAAGATCGCCAAGAGCTTCAATCGAACATCAAATCCGCACGTCGTCGTGAAGCCGAACAAGTTCTTTCGCTTTATCGTGATGCTGCCAAGTTCCGCCGTATGCGTGAAGGCCGCGAACAAATGCCTCAGCGTATTCGTGACAAGGGCTTGGATTTAGGCTGATTGTATTGGGCTTCCTCGTGGTGGTTATTCACACCGCTCAGTAATCCGCTAAGTTTCCGAACATACCCGTGTCTGAATGGCTGTTGGTGCAAGGCGCGAAGCTAATCCTTCTCCACGTTGTTTCGATCACAAGTGATGCACCTTCATTCAGGCACGGAACTGATTTCTCCAACGCGGCTCACCGTGAGCGGCGCAAACAACAGGAGGAATCCAAATGAATACAATCACCAAACTAACCCGCGCTGATCTTGCACGTAAATCACGCTCGCAACTTGCGGCACTTTTCCAGCAAGCGTGCCTTGCGGTCTCGGCATCACAAAACGATCTAAACGCTGCACAATCCGCACTCGTGATGATCGATCAAGAGCTTGCCCGCCGTGGTCCGGCCCCGTGAGGGGCTGAACCAGCGAAGCCCCGAAGGGGAGCGTTAGCTCCCCTTCTTGTTGGCGGTTGGCTTATCTTCGTTGATGCGCATGACGATCCGACCGTTTACGGGTATGGCATTGAGTGCGAGCGTGAAGCCTTTGCCGTCCTTGGTTGACCATGCAACGCCGATGTCAGTCCAGCGAGCGTTTTCGCCGTCACCTGTCACGTTGAACAAACGGTGGCTTGGGCGGGATTTGGTTGTTGTGTCAGTCATATTGGTTCTCCTTCGTAAAATCGCGTTGGGACAATTCCCGCTGCGTCATGGGGAGAAAAGCGACCAGACGAATAAGGCTGTGATCAAAGGTTGAATGAAATGAACATGTGCGCGGAGCTGCAAGGCACTGAAGCGAGCGACCTTGAACGCAGACGCGTCTGATCGATAACCCCATGAATGAATGCAAGCGGGATTTGGACTATCAATACGCGATGAAGTGAGAACTACCCTGACACAACCGAAAGCAATAACCACCAAGCTAATCGGCCGATCAATCACGTGATGAAACGCTTCGCAAACTAAGATCGCGCGAAGGCAATCAAGAGCGTCAAATCATACGCGTCGGCTGCACGTAAGGCGTCGACATAGGCTCGCCGTGTCGTCGTCGCATCAACAAGATTTTGACTGCCCCAGGAAAAGCGTGGCTGACCTAGTTGCTGGACGAACAAGTCGCCGACCATACGCGAGAAACGTCCATTTCCATTGGGGAATGGATGGATTGCTACCAAGCGATGCGAAAAGCGCACAGCGATTTCATCGGGGCTGAATGTGCTGTTTGCCACCCAGAATTTTGCATCATCAATGGCTTGCGCAACATCCATGGGAATACGCCATGCCTCGACACCGATATTGCGCGGCGTCTTTCGATAGTCACCCGCCCATTTCCACACTTTACCGAACATGCGCGTGTGCAATGTGCGCAAAAACTTTTCATCGAGCACGTCGCGCTTGCGCGATGCGAGCCATTTGGCCGCATCGGCAATATTGATTTGTTCGGCTTCGTTCAACTCACGGCGAAGCGTGATGTAGGATGGAATGAGCTGCTCACGCTCTTCAGGTTCAAGAGGTGTGTTTGCTTCATCATCTTCATCGAAAACAGGATCGCTCATTCTGCATCCAAATTCGCCGGAGGTGGCGTAAGAATATCCAAAAAACTCAATTCATTGTCATTGTGGGTCGCTACAAACTCACGATCCCAAACGCCCCAGTTCGAAGGCAGCGGGACTTGTGCGTGGGGATTGTGAACATACGTAACGGGTCGAATCTTACGTGAAAGATTTCCAAGGCCTATGCGGGACCAGATCACTCCCGAGATGTCGGCGAAACCATTGTCGTGGAAAGCCGTTCGCGGAATCGGCCCGTTTTCACGTTGAATAAAAGGTGCTGGGTGATATCTTTCTTCGACGACATCTCCTGTTGCACGGTCAATTGTGATGTAGGCGTCACCGATTGGGAAGAGCGTGGACATAATCAGTGGCAAAGGTCGCTCTGTAACATAAGCTCCAAACCGACAAGCGCTGATAGCAATGATGCGGGTATCTTGCGGAGCAATATCGCCCCTTTCTAGATAACTTCTGACCTTCTGGGCTTTTGTCCAGAATGCGCTAGAGGTTCGAAGTTGTGCTTGTCGAATTGGAGCGGGAACGAGTCCGCCGCCGTCGTTTATCGGCACTGGTCGCACAATTCGGTCCGGCCCGTTATCACCTAAGTCGGGCGCAATAGCTTCAATCCAAATTCGATGATTTTCCTCTATAACACATAAGTCTGGTTGGCCGCCCTCATGCCTGCGATTGCAAGCAGGTAGGAGTTTCTTCCCAGCATTGATCAGCGTGCAACCAAGATACATTTCCCAGAAACGTGCGTCGATGTCACGGGCAAATCCTTGTCTGAAATCAGGATCTGCGAATGGCTCATAGACCGTCCACATGTCCTGCAAGGTAGCTTTAAGTTCCTTTTCAGCTTGATATTTCGCCTCTTTTAGGTTTTTGAATCCTAGACCGAGATTGTAGCCATCTAATTCAAAAAGGTCAGTCATTCTTCTTCCCACACGCGGCGCAATGATCCAGAAAGAAGTTCACCGACCAAGCGCTCACGCTCGGTGATCAAATCCTCTTTGGTCAAGGCTTGGTTCTCAAGGCGCATTGTATGATGAAGCCGTGCAAGTTCTTGATCGGCTTTGCGCATCGCTTGATCGCGCAAAAGTTCATCGAGCGGTTTTGTCGGCACAATCGCATAAACAAAAGTGCATCCCATTGCCTCGGCGGTTTCACGCAAAGTTTTGATTGTTGTTGAGCCTGTGATCTCGGCTTTTTCAATCGTGCTCAGGCGTGATTGAACAACCCCCATGCGTGAGGCAAGTTGTTGCGCGGTTAGCCCC
>JBEIEG010000101.1:0-8877 GCA_040383035.1 Hyphomonadaceae bacterium
AAGATCAAGAGGTTGATGGCGAAAGCATCATGGATTTGATGATGCTGGCAGCAGGCATAGGCTCCGAAATTACGGTTTCGGCCGAAGGGCCCCGCGCTGAGGCCGCTTTGGACGCCCTGTGTGAATTGGTCGCCAATCGGTTTGGAGAGGGTGAGTAGGGCCCCTTTGGGGTCACTCAGTCTCCCAGCCCTTGCTCTTTGCCCCTGTCTCGGCTATAGCCCCCGCTCTTCCGCGCAATCAAAACGCGCGCTCTGATCCACACGGTCCTGCACGAACTGAGCAATCGGGGGCAAAGCAGATGGGGTGGACAGGGTTTCCCCGTCCGACGTGATCGTCCGGCGGGGCGTTTTGCGTTGCGTGTTTGCTTTTGGAACCACGCATGTTTGACGCGCTAACAGAACGATTGACGGGTGTCTTTGATACGCTCACCGGACGGGGTGCGTTGTCGGACAAGGACGTGGATTCCGCCCTGCGTGAAGTGCGCGTGGCGCTCCTTGAAGCCGATGTAGCGCTGCCCGTTGTCAAAGCCTTTATCGCCAAAGTCAAAGAAGAGGCGGTGGGTGAGCGCGTCATTCGCGCCGTGAAGCCCGGCCAGCAAGTCGTCAAAATCGTCTATGATGCGCTCGTGGAAACACTTGGCGGCACAGGCGGCCCCGTGGATATCATGCTCAACCAAGGCCCGCCAGCCATTATCATGATGGCCGGTCTGCAGGGCTCTGGTAAGACCACGACGACGGCTAAGCTGGCGCTTCGCATGCGCACGCGCTTGCGCAAGAAGGTTCTGGTCGCTTCGCTCGACGTGCGCCGCCCCGCGGCGATGGAACAATTGGCTGTTTTGGCCCAGCAAGCCGAAGTCGACAGCCTGCCGATTATTGCAGGCCAATTGCCCGCCGAAATCGCCCGCCGGGCCATTACGGCTGGTCGCCTTGGCGGCTATGATGTCGTCTTCCTTGATACCGCCGGTCGCACCTCGATCGACGAAGATATGATGAGCGAAGCCGCTGAAATTGCGCGCATCGCTTCCCCGATTGAAACCTTGCTGGTCGCAGATAGCTTGACCGGTCAAGATGCGGTTGAAACCGCCCGTCGTTTCCATGAGCGCCTGCCACTGACCGGTATCGTTCTGACCCGAGCTGATGGCGATGGCCGTGGTGGCGCAGCGCTGTCCATGCGGGCTGTTACGGGTCTGCCGATCAAGTTCTTGGGCATTGGCGAAAAGATTGACGGGCTTGATGCCTTTGACGCCCAACGCATCGCCGGCCGCATTCTGGGCCAAGGCGACGTTGTTAGTCTGGTTGAGCGCGCTGTTGAGAACGTAAAGCAGGATGACGCCGAAAAATTGGCCGCCAAAATGGCCAAAGGCAAGTTCGACCTTGATGATCTCGCCATGCAATTGCGCCAAATTCAGGCAATGGGCGGGCTTGGTGGCGTGATGGGAATGCTGCCCGGCGCGCAAGCAGCCAAAAAGGCCATGGAATCCGGCGCGGTATCTGACAAGAGCGTCAAACGCCAGATTGCCGTCATTCAATCCATGACCAAGCAAGAGCGGGCCAAGCCCGACCTGTTGAACGCCAGCCGCCGCAAGCGCATCGCAGCGGGTGCCGGCGTCGATGTCTCTGAAGTCAACAAAGTTATCAAAATGCATCGCTCGATGTCAGACATGGTTAAAGCCATGGGCAAAGGCGGCATGAAGGGCCTGATGGGCAAAATGGGCGGCATGTTTGGGGGCAAAATGCCACCGATGGACCCGGCCGCAATGCAACGTCTCGGCCAACAAGCGGCTTCTTCAGGCGGCGGCTTGCCCGGCCTGTCTGGCCAGTCGCCTCCACAAGGTTTGCCCGGTCTGGGCAATACGCAAAATCCCGGTGGCTTTACGGGCCTACCAGGTCTCCCATTCGGTAAAAAATAAATCAAAACGACACATACACTCTGAAAGGTAAGTCTCATGTCCTTGAAAATTCGCTTGGCCCGCGGTGGCTCTAAAAAGAAGCCAGTTTACCGCATCGTGGTTGCCGAAGCCCGCTCACCCCGTGACGGCCGCTTCCTCGAAAAGATCGGCAGCTACAACCCAACTCTGCCAGATGATAATGCTGGCCGTCTGGTCATCGACGCTGAGCGTGCCGCTGAATGGATGAAGAAGGGCGCGCAGCCAACCGACCGCGTTGCACGCTTCTTGGCAGCACAAGGCGTTGGCACCTATGTCAATGGCAATAACCCAAACAAGGGCAAGCCAGGCCAAAAGGCAACTGAACGCGCCGCCGAGAAGGCTCAAGCCTTGATCGATGCACAAGAAGCTGCTGAGCGCGCAAAAGCAGAAGCTATTGAAGCCGCGGCACAAGCGAAGGCAGACGCTGCCGCAGCTGCTGCTGCTGCCGCTGAAGCCGCTGCTGCACCTGCAGAAGAAGTGGCCGTTGAAGAAGTGGCCGCCGAAGAAGTTGCTGCTGAGCCAGCAGCTGAATAAGCCAACATGAAGCGCCTTGCCGAAACGCTAGGTGCTGTGGTCGCCCGCCGGGATGCCCCCGGCGGTGCGGCCATTTTGTTTTCTGGCCAAGAGGTTCTTTGGTCAGGTGCGGCAGGCCTCCGCGACGTTCCTGCCGCCAGTCCACTCTTATTGACCAGCAAAGCCCGGGTCGCTTCGGTCTCGAAGGTCGCTACAGCCCTTACCCTACTCAAGCTAGTGGAAGCTGGCCAGATTGATCTGGACCGCGATATTTCTGATGCGTTGGGTTTTAAGCTTCGCCATCCGAAGTTTCCTGACTCCCCCATAACGCCGCGCATGATCCTAAGCCACACGGCGGGCATTCGTGACGGCGAGACGTATCGCGGAGTGGTGGGTGAGATACTTGAAGGTTTTTTTGCGCCCGGCGGCAAAAACTGGAATGACGGGAAACATTGGGCGGATTTAAGCCAACCCTTTGGCTTTTTTACCTATTCCAACCTAGCGATGGGGCTTTTGGCGCAAGCCTGCGAAAATGCAGGTGGCGACCGCTTTGACCGATTGACGCAAAAGCTCGTCTTTACCCCGCTTGGGATTGACTGTGGCTTCAATTGGTCTGGCATTACTGATCAGGCCGCTGGGTACGCTGCAACCCTTTACCGCCGAAAAATGGATGGTGATTGGGAGGTTCAAGTTGACGGGTCGCCCGCGACCCTGCCGCGACCCAACATTGCCACAGAGCAGGGTCTAAGCCTTAGCGACTATACTTTGGGGAGCAACGGACTTCTGTTTTCACCTCAAGGCGGCTTGCGGGCCAGCGTGGCGGACCTTGCCCGAATTGGTATGGCATTGAGTGGTGCTGTCGCCTTGCTAGAGCCAACAATGCGTACCTTGGTTCTAACCCCGCAGTGGACCTATCGGGCTGACCCTAAAAATGGCGACACTTCCGGTGGGGCATTCCAAGGCTTTGGTTTAGGCGTGCATCGCTTAATCCCGGGGGATCACTGCCCAGTCGCTGGCCTCAAGGCAGAAATGGTCGGCCATTATGGCGAAGCCTATGGCTTATTGGCTGGCCTGTGGGTGGACCCTGTGTCCACGCGCGGCTTTGCGTGGTTCATCACCGGCAGTCTATATGGGCCCGCTCCGGGCCAACGCTCTGGCGTTTACCGCGTCGAGGAAGAGATGATGCAAGCTGCGGCGGAAGATTTGGGCCTTGTTGATTTGTGATTCTGCGATAGGCTACCCCCATATTTAAAGGGGATAGACCATGTCATTGGGCGCAGACTTTCAAGTTATCACCTTCATCCAAACGCGCGATCGGCCCACGGCAGTGGCTTTTTATCGTGATAAGTTGGGTCTTACCTTTGTCGTGGATGACCCATTTGGTAGTGTATTCGACCAAAATGGCACGGGTTTGCGTATCACTCAGATTGAAGGCTTTACGCCCAGTCCACACCCGGCCCTTGGCTGGCAAGTCAGCGATATTCAGGACTGCATCCGCACGCTGACCGCACGTGGTGTCACGATGAAAATCTATGAAGGCTTTGGCCAAGACGAGTTAGGTATTTGGCACGCGCCGGGCGGCACAGCCCAGATTGGTTGGTTTGAAGACCCGGATGGTAATTTGTTGAGTTTAACACAAGTTTGAGCGCGGCTTTCCGCGATACCTTTGCGTCCAGTTCCGCTTCACGCTAAACACCACTCATGAATTCAAGTCCGCCCCGCCCAACGACGCTTGCTGACCTTGATGCCCGCGCCCGAGATATTTTTCGCGATATTGTCGAGACCTATCTTGAAACAGGCGAGCCGGTCGGATCACGCACCTTATCGAAGCGTGGCATCGCACTATCCCCGGCGTCGATCCGCAATACGATGGCTGATCTGGCGAGCCTTGGTCTCTTGGACGCCCCTCATTTAAGCGCCGGGCGCACCCCCACGCACACAGGCCTGCGCCTGTTCGTCGATGGTCTCTTGGAGATTGGCGACTTGGGTCGCGAGGAAAAGGCCGAGATTGATTCCCGATTGGCTGCGGCTGGTTCTGATTTGTCGAGCGCTTTGTCTGAAGCATCGCTCCTCTTGTCGGGCCTGGCCGGAGGTGCGGGCCTTGTAACCACGCCGACGCGGGAAAGCCCCGTCAAGCATGTGGAGTTTGTGCTGATTGGGCCCGGCCAGATCTTGGTTGTGCTGGTCTTTGACGATGGCCAGGTTGAGAACCGCTTGGTTCAGATGCCTGTCGGTCTCACCCAGTCGCAACTCCAAGAAAGCACGAATTTTTTGAACTTTCGCTTGAAGGGTAGAACTTTGTCGGAGGCAGCTGCTCAAGCCGTGGATGATGCGCGCCACGCAGAGGCGACCCTAGATAAAGCGGCAGCCAACTTGATTGAAGCAGGCTTTGCGGAATGGTCTGGCGATGATCCGATGGCAGGGCGTAAATTGATTGTACGCGGGCGCGCCAATCTGTTGGCCAATAGCCAAGCGGCGGGCGACCTTGAACGCGTACGCATTTTATTTGATGACCTTGAACGTAAACGCGACCTAATCCATGTCTTGGATGCAGCGCAGGAAGCTTCTGCGGTAAAATTGTTTATTGGTGCAGAAAACCCCTTGTTCTCAATGTCTGGTTCGGCTCTTGTCGCTGCCCCTTATATGGATAGTCAACGCCGCGTACTTGGCGCACTGGGGGTAATCGGGCCAACCCGCTTGAATTATGCCCGCGTCATCCCAATGGTAGACTATACTGCAAAAGTCGTCGGTCGCCTCATTGAGCGCCGCGGTTTAAACTTAACGGAATGAGATCGAAGAAATGACCACAGATACGGGTACCCCACAGAACGGCGACGACCTAGAAGCAGAAATTGCCGCGGCCGCTGAGGCTTCTGCAGATGGGGCGGACGCCCAAGCCACTGCGCAAGACCCACTGGAGCTTGCTCGCGCGCTTTTGGGTGAAGATGCGGCACCTGAGGATATGGGCGGGCTGTTGGTGGCGAAGCTCCAAGCTGCTTTGGCTGAGATTGAGACTTTGAAGGATGCCGGCTTGCGTGCCTTGGCGGAGTCTGAAAATATCCGTCGTCGAGCAGAGCGGGAAAAGACTGAAGCCCGCATCTATGCTATCGATAAGTTTGCGCGCGATCTCTTGCCGGTAGCCGACAATTTGGGTCGCGCCATCAGCACGGCACCCGAAGGATTCAAGGGCGATCCAGCCTTTGATGGCTTTGTTACCGGCGTCGACATGACCCAGCGCGAACTTCTCAACGCGTTTGAGCGCCATGGTTTGACGCGCGTAGGCGCAAAGGGCGACAAGTTCGATCCCTCAATTCACCAAGCTGTAGCGCAAATTCCTTCGGACATGGCTGCTGGCGATGTCGCAGAAGTCTTCCAGCCGGGCTATGTCTTGGCTGGTCGCACACTGCGTGCAGCAATGGTGGCGGTATCTGCTGGCCAACCTGCGGCAGAGCCAGAAGCCAGTGATCCTGCTGCCTAGCGCCTAGCTCTCGGGGTGGCGGGGGCGGCCAAGCGTCCGCGCAGGGCTGCTTCATCCATCGCGTTCAATTTCCAGCCTGACGGATAGCGCCCAAAGTAGAGGATGCAGGCTTTTGTCTGCGGGTCTGGCGCGCAGACACGCCCATCGGCAAGGCGCTTAAGACCCATGCTTGTTGCCGTCCGGCTCGGCAGGACTGTTTCGGGCGTCAGCCCCGCGCGACGCGCGAGATCAGCCAGAATGGCAGGCTCTAGCGCTTGTCTAGACAGCCGCTCCAACAAGGGATTAGCAAGGTCAGCGCCCAAGACGCCTAATATCTGCCCGCCTTCGCCACCCCCCGTGCGCTTAGCAATTTCATTAGCCGCGATAGCTCGGGCAATGCCGGTGACTTGCGCTTGCAGGGCCGGCCGGTCCATCCGCGCCTCTAACCCGGGTAAGTCGCGATCACGCAGCGCCATCACCAAGGCGCGCACATCCGATGAGGCGTCCAGCGGGGCTGGAGCTGTTGCGCAGCTGCTGAGTACCAAGCAAAGACTAATCCAGACTAATTTGTGCATGTTTGCTTCTCCTTGCATCGCCAAATCATTTATCAAAAAAACCCCTGAACTTCGCCTGAACATACTGGACCTTTTAGCGTGGGGCACCTAGACCTGAGTTATTGAGGGATACGTGCCGAAATCTGTTTTGATCCTTTTTGCGCATCCTTCTTATGCGCGGTCGCGCGCCAATCGTGCCCTGCGCACCGTCGCCCAAGACCTTGACCATGTAACCGTGCATGACCTTTATGAGACCTATCCAAACTTTCTGATCGATGTGGAGGCCGAGCAGCGCTTGCTGTTAGACCATGATCATATTGTTCTGATGCATCCCTTCTTTTGGTACGCCGCGCCGTCTTTGGTGAAAGAGTGGCTCGATGTCGTTTTTGATTATGGGTGGGCTTACGGGGAGGGTGGGACGGCGCTCGCAGGAAAAAGCTGGACTCAAGCGATTACAACAGGCGGGCCTGCCCAATCCTATTGTTCCGATGGCTTGAACCGCTTTTCAATTGATGAGTTGTTGCGCCCGTTTCAAGCGACCGCAAACCTTTGCCAATGTGTGTGGCAAGAACCATTTGTTCTGCACGCCAGTCGTCAGGCCACCCCAGAAATTTTAGCCGATGCGGCCGCCAAGTTCAGCGCCATGTTGGAGGGTTTGATCGATGGCTGAAGCCAATTTGCTCGAATCCGCCTTTGTCTATTTGACGGCGACCGTCGTTTCAGTCCCCATAGCTAAGCGGATCGGCTTGGGCTCGGTTCTAGGCTATCTGATCGCGGGAGCAATCATCGGCCCTTACGTCCTTAATCTGGTCGGTGACCCTGAAAACGTGATGCATACGGCAGAGTTTGGCGTCGTCATCATGCTGTTTCTCATCGGACTTGAACTACAGCCTAGTCTGCTGTGGCGATTGCGCACAGCCATTTTGGGCATGGGTGGGCTGCAGGTCGTTGGCACAGGTGCCATCGCGACCGGGCTTGGCATGGCGTTTGGCCTCTCATGGCAGGTGGCTTTAGCCGTGGGCCTAACTCTGTCCTTGTCTTCAACCGCCATTGTGCTGCAGTCCTTGCGCGAGAAAGGTATAGCCGGAACCGAAGCAGGGCGGTCGACATTTGCCGTGCTGTTATTCCAAGACATCGCGATCATTCCGATGCTGGCCTTATTCCCTTTCTTGGCGACGCTCAGTGTTGCTGGGGATGGGGCGGCCGCAAAGGGAGCGTTAGCGGCCTATCCAGGTTGGGCGCAGGGCTTAGCCGTTGTGGTGGCAGTCGGTTTGATCGTGCTGGCTGGGCGGGTGTTGCTACGCCCCATGTTCCGTTGGGTGGCAGCCTCTGGTTTGCATGAAATTCTGACTGCCTTTGCGCTTCTTTTGGTCGTTGGCGTTGCGCTTCTCATGCAGTTTGTTGGCATTTCTCCCGCTCTGGGGGCTTTCGTCGCTGGCGTCGTCTTGGCGGATAGCGAATTTCGCCATCAGATAGAAAGCGACATTGATCCGTTTAGAGGGTTGTTGCTCGGGCTATTCTTCATTTCCGTCGGGGCCGGGATCAACTTTGCGCTCTTAGTCGCCCAGCCTTGGCTAATTCTTGGTTTGGTTTTGGTGCTGGTCTTGGTGAAAGCCAGTGTGATGTTCGCAATTGCGCGCGCTTTCGGCCGCAAAACGGGGGAGGCTGCTTTGATTGGCCTCGGCCTCGCACAGGGCGGGGAGTTTGCCTTCGTGCTCTTTGCCTTCGCGCAAGGTGCCGGCGTGATTCCCCCAGAGATAACCGCCCTATTCGTTGTTGCTGTGGCTTTGTCGATGGCCATCACGCCGCTCTTGTTGATGGCGGGTGACTGGGCGATGCGGCGCTTTGAAGCCGGATCAGGTGAAGATCGCGCGCCAGAAATTGAAGAAGGCCACCACGATGTCATCGTGGCAGGTTATGGTCGGTTTGGGCAGATCGTCGGACGGATGCTGTCGACTTATGGCTATAAAATCAGCGTTCTCGACCATGATGCCGACCAGGTTGATGTGCTGCGCGGTTTTGGCCGAAAGGTGAATTTTGGCGATGCCACGCGCATTGACCTGTTACGCTTGGCAGGTGCCGCGGAAGCCAAATTGTTGATCGTTGCCATTGATAATGACGAAAAAGCGCTGGAGCTGGTGGAGACCGCGCGCGAGGCCTTCCCAAACCTCAAGATCCTCGCCCGCGCGATCGATCGCCGCCATGCCTATCAATTGATGGCGGCTAAAGTAGATGGGCTGGAGCGCGAGACCTTCGCCGCCGCCGTCCGCCTTGGGGTGAAGTCATTACAAATCATGGGCAAGCCTGCCTTTGCGGCAGAGCGGGCTGGCATGATCTTCTCGCGCTATGATGAACGCGCTTTGACGGCTATGTTTGAAGATTGGCAGCGGGTTGAATTTGCCGATTATCAGCGCATCGTTCGCGAC
>JBEIEG010000102.1:0-8825 GCA_040383035.1 Hyphomonadaceae bacterium
AGCTGCTGCAACCGCCCTTGAGGCAGTGATTGTGCGTTACCGCGACGCTGAACGTGATGTAGCCAAGGCCTCGACAGCGACGCCCGATGTTATCGCGGGAGGGATCAAGGAAAAACGACTTTCCGAACTGCAGGCCGAACGCAAGGCTGCGGTGGCATCGGGCGATAAGGTTGCCGTTGCAGCTGTGGATGCCGCCATAGCTTTGGTAAAGGCTAGCCCCGCTGAGACGCCCAAAGGCGAAGCCAAGAATGTTACAAGTGAAGGAGAGGACTTTCAGGCCGCTTTCGCAAAGTTCTTGAAGGAAGACGTTGAAGTCGATACGCCTTGGCCGACGTTCAACAAAAAACTCAAACATAAGTTCGAAAATCCTGAGCTGTTTTTGTATAAACTTCAGAATACCGTCTACAAATTCTCATTCCTCTTGATCCCGATAAGTCTTCCTTTCATTTGGTTGCTTTTGTTTTGGAAGCGCGGGGTAACCTTGTACGACCATGCCGTTTTTGCGCTTTACTCATTGTCCTTTATGTCATTTTTGTTTCTGGCACTTGCTTTGACATCGCATTGGGTTGATTGGTCTCAGTATTCCGGATGGATCTTCTTAGCCGTGCTCTGCCACACGTATTTTCAGTTTAAGGGCGCCTATGCGCTTGGCTGGTTTTCAGCCTTTTGGCGAACGACAATCTTCGTTTTCGTATTTGCACCCATAACTTTGGGCCTTTTCTTCACATCCATAATCGTCTTGGGAGCGGTCGGCTGACCACAAGTCTTGACCAAGGTTAATGGGTGGCCGAAGGATGCACCCAATCGGTCCGAGAGTGAGTTTGGGATACTTGTTTTACGGGCCAACAAAATGTCTGGGGGCGAGACGTGTTCAAAGCTTTGTTGATTGCCAATCGGGGCGAAATCGCTTGCCGCGTCATCCGCACGGCGCGTCGTTTGGGCATGAAGACCATTGCAGTCTATTCCGACGCGGATAAGGGCTCCAAGCACGTCCGCGAAGCAGACCACGCGGTGCGTTTGGGCCCTGCTGCTGCAAAGGACTCCTATCTTCGGGGTGATCTCATTTTGCAGGCCGCCTTGGATTTTGGCGCTGAAGCTATTCACCCAGGCTACGGTTTTTTATCCGAAAATGCTGAGTTTGCGGAAAGCTGCGCGGCGGCTGGGATCGCCTTTGTTGGGCCACGCCCAGACGCCATCCGTGACATGGGCTTGAAAGATCGAGCGAAAGCAATTGCGGTTGAGGTTGGTGCCCCGGTTTTGCCCGGCTATTGGGACGTTGACCAAGACCCGTTAAGGCTGCAGGCCGAAGCTGAAAAGATTGGGTTTCCGATCTTGATCAAAGCGGTTGCCGGTGGCGGCGGTCGCGGTATTCGCGTCGTTGAAGAGGCTGCTGCCTTCATGCCAGCCCTTGAGTCAGCGCGTCGCGAGGCGGCTGCAGCTTTTGGCGATGACCGCGTGATGCTAGAGCGTTTGGTCTTGCGTCCACGTCACATCGAAGTGCAAGTGTTTGGCGATCAGCACGGCAACCTTGTCCATTTGTTTGAGCGCGACTGCTCCATCCAACGCCGCCGGCAAAAGCTGATCGAAGAGGCCCCCGCGCCCGGGATGACCGACGATGTGCGCGCCAGCTTAACCGCTGCCGCGCTTAAGATCGCCAAGGCGGTGAATTACTCCAATGCCGGCACGGTAGAGTTTGTTGCAGACGGCACGGGTCCCTTGCGACCGGATGGCTTTTGGTTCTTGGAGATGAACACCCGTTTGCAAGTGGAACATCCGGTGACTGAGGCAGTCCTAGGCCTCGATTTGGTCGAGTGGCAGTTGCGGGTCGCTGCGGGGGAGGCTCTTCCTCTCAGCCAAGACAAGATCATCTTGAACGGGGCTGCGATTGAAGCGCGGATCGTCGCCGAAGATCCAGCACAGGGATTCCTACCATCGTCGGGCGTCATCGCTGGCTTACCAGACGACGGAACGATCCGGGTCGATTCTGGCTTCGAAGTCGGCGACACATTCCCTGACGCCTATGATTCCCTTGTCGAAAAGGCGATCGCGCACGGCGCAGACCGTCGCGAAGCGCTGGCGCGTTTGCAGGCCCACCTAGAAAGCCGCGTGATCACGGGCATCACCACCAATAACGGTTACTTGGCCCGCCTCTGTGCGCTGCCCAGCTTTGCTCAAGGTGGTGTCCATACGGGGCTGCTGGAAGATGAGGCGGGAGAGCTTGTTAAGCCAGATGCCCTTGCGGCGCGCCGCTTAGGACTGGCAGCCATTGGTGTGCAAGTCGCCCGCGAGCTTGAAATGCCAGACGATGCTTCCCCTTTTGATAGGCCGGATGGCTGGCGTCTTAATGCCCCAGCGCACTTGTCGGTTGGGTTCACCCTTGATGAGCGGCGCGTGAGGGTGGAACTTCATAGCGATGAGGTGCAGGTCAGTGCAGGCTTTGGCGGCGATCACGCGGTCGTGCCGCGCCGCCTGATCCATGCTTATGGCGAACCCCGCGATTGGACGATTTTGATTGCTGAGAGCTGGGGCAATCAAGGCGAAGGGCGAGGGGATATTGCCGCTACCTTATTCGTGGATGATTCCGGTGCCAGTTTGGCCGAGCGCGGCGAGGTATGGCGCTATCCATTCCCATCTGCGGATTCGAGCGCGGACAGCTTAGAAGCCAGCGACGAGATTAAGGCCCCACTACCTGGCAAAATCGCGATGGTTCAAGCTGAAGCCGGACAGAAAGTCACAAAAGGCCAAGTCTTGGTCGTGCTGGAAGCGATGAAGATGGAGCATGCCTTGACTGCAAGCCGCGACGGCGTGATTGCTGAAACCTATGTTCAAGAGGGTCGGCAAGTCAAAGCGGCCGACGTCTTGATACGCCTTGTCTCACAAGAGGTTGTGGCGTGAACGCGGCCTTACTCACCGTCCTGATGGCCGCTGCCGGCACGGCGCTTTTGGCCTTTGTTGGGTTCCGGCTTGGACTAAGCGTTGATCGAAGGTTCAAAGATAAAGTCGAAGTGGTAAAGGCTGTTCAGGCATACTCTGGTCTTCAGTCAGAGTTTGACGTGCTAATTTCACACAACCAAAAGGCCGCTGTGGCCTATAGCACTGACAAATCAGGCTATGTGGTAACGATTTTAGGGGATAAGCTCTTAGTTCGCAGTCTAGATCAGGCGAAAATTATGGTAATCGCAGAAGATCGTCTGCATATCTCTTTTCCTGATTTTGGCTTTGAGCCCGTGTATATTAAGGCAAATGCCGATGAAGTGCAGCAAGCGTTAGCTAATCTAGGAAGAGGTCCACCCGTATGAACCTACCTGATCCGGTTACTTGGGCGATTCCGTTGTTTGGCGTCTTTGTCGTCGCAGAAATGCTGCGCGCCCGTCACGTCGGCGATGTGACTTATGAAGCCAAGGATGCCGCGGCCAGCATGACTATGGGCTTTGGTAACACCGTCGCCAAATTACTTACCGGGGGTCTGGCGGTTGCTCTGATTGCTTATGTGCATCAGTTTCGCTTGTTCGACATTGGTTATGCTGCTTGGGCCTTTGTTGCTTGCTTTTTTTTAGAAGACCTTTCCTACTACTGGTTTCATCGGATAAGCCATGAACGGCGTTGGTTTTGGGCAAGCCATGTGGTCCATCACACGTCCCAACATTACAATTTGTCGACTGCCTTACGGCAGACCTGGACAGGGTCGATTGGTGGCACCTTTATCTTTTGGCTGCCGATGGCTTGGATCGGCTTTCCGCCCTTGATGATTGCTTTCTTCTCAGGGCTCAGCCTTGTTTATCAGTTTTGGATTCACACTGAGGCGATTGATCGTATGGGACCCTTGGAATGGGTTTTGAATACACCAAGCCATCACCGGGTCCATCACGCCACCAATCCGCGTTATCTCGACTCCAATTATGCTGGGGTCTTGATCATTTGGGACCGGCTGTTTCGGACATTTGTTGAAGAAACAAAAGCAGATAAGCCCATTTATGGCGTAGTTTCGAACATCCATACGTTCAATCCGTTCCGGATCGCGTTTCATGAGTGGATCGGTATGGCGCGCGACGTAGGGCAGGCCAAAACTTGGCGGGAGCGGCTCAATTTCGCCTTTGGACCGCCGGGCTGGAGTCCAGACGGATCACGGCCAACCAGTGCCACCCTGAAAGCGGCTTGGCGCGCGAAGCAAGAGCAAGAATTGCACTGATCGCAGACCCTGTTCGTTCGTGTAATTTGGTATAGTTCCCACGGCATGGCCCTTCACATCATCAAACTTTGCGTCGGTGCGCAGTCTATTCAAGATTTGCTAGATTGGCATGATCATCAGGCTTTCACTCGCTTAAGCCTTGGTCTTGATCCACGCCCAGTCTGCGACACGCGCATGTCGCCAAAGCGGCGCGATGAGGTTCTAAAAGGCGGTTCACTCTATTGGGTGATTAAGGGCCAAATCCTTGTCCGCCAAGAGATAGAGGATATCATCACACTCGACGATGTGGATGGACGCTCGCGCTGCGAAATCGTCCTCAAGCATTTTCATGTGCAAACCGCCCCTCAGCGTCGGGCAGCCTTTCAAGGATGGCGATATCTAGCGCCAAAAGACGCGCCCGCCGACTTGACCCATATGTCAGGCGGAGAGGACTTACCCGAACCCCTCCGCAAGGAATTATTGGATCTCGGCGCGTGGTAAACTTAAACTAGGCCGCGATTATCAATCAAACGGGTCTTGCCAAGCCACGCCGCAACCAAGATGCGGGCAGGGTCACCGGGCTGCCAAGGCTCTAGGGTCTGGCTGTGACACACTTCCAGATAGTCTATGGAGCCAAAGCCAGCAGCAAGAAGCTGTGCCTTGGTTTGTTCCAGCACGTCTGCAAGGGTGTCAGGAGCTTGGGTAAGTGTCTCGGCAATTTTGTCGAGCGCTTGCTTTAGATTTGGTGCGATCTCGCGTTCAGCCGCAGACAAATATGCATTGCGCGACGAAAGCGCGAGGCCGTCGGCTTCGCGATGCGTTGGGGCTGGCGCGATCGCGACTTTCAAATCCAAGTCACGCACCATGGTGCAGATGACTTGTAATTGCTGCCAATCCTTCTCGCCAAAGATCGCGATGTCAGGATCGACTTGTAAGAATAGTTTCGCCACCACAGTTGCGACACCGCCGAAAAAATGCGGGCGACATGCGCCTTCAAGCCGGGCTGCAACCGCACCTGGAGCGATGCGGGTTTGAAAGCCTTCTGGATAAAGCTCCGCGACATGCGGAGCATAAAGCGCGTCACAGCCGATGGCTTTGAGGCTCTCGATGTCAGCGGCTTCTTGTCGAGGATAGCGCGCCAAATCCTCATAAGGCGCGAACTGGGCCGGATTGACGAAGATTGACGCGATAACGACGTCCGCAGATGCCTTTGCCTGCTCAATCAAGGCCATGTGCCCGTCGTGCAGCGCACCCATCGTTGGGACTAGCGCGATCTTTTTACCGTCGCGCCGCCAGTTGGAGACCAAAGTGCGCAAATCTGCTCTGGTACGCACAATCGATAAGGACGACATGACACTCTCCAAAACAACGACTTAACGCAGATTTCTGGTCTTTTGGGTGCAGAACCAAAATGACGCCGCCTTAAACCCCTCTTTACCACGTCGCGCTAGGGTTTTTGACATGAACCAGTTAAGCCGAGCCTTTATATCATCTTCTACCGCCCGACTTTGGGGGGCACTGGGTGCACTATGCCTTAGCACAAGCGCCATGGCGCAGTCTGCAGGTGCCTTTGCGACCAGCCCTTATGTTCCATTTCTCCCATCCGCAAAGCCTGCGGCCGTGCCTTCTATTCGTGTCGAACCGATGAAACCAGAAGTCCAAACGGCTAGCAGCACTGGCCAGGTTCTGCCGATTGTAATGTTCCGCGGTAAGCCGGCAGCACCCTTGCCAAAGCCTGCTGTTGTTTCGATGGCTCCTTTGGCAATTGCCTTGCCTGCCGAGGCCCCCAAGCCTGCCCCAGTCGAGGCAGCAGTCCTTCGCGTTGCAAGCCAACCCGCAGGAAAGGCCAAAGCAGCTAAGCCGCCCGGTCCGTTCAAACGTATTTGGCGCGACACCAAAAAATCGGTTGTGCAAGACATTCCCGAAGCTTTGGCCGATGCTTTGCCTTGGGTGGATCGTGGCACCAAGGATGAGCCGATTGAACATGTGTTAGCGCGGGTCTCCTCTGACCTCAGCCGCGCATCTGCAAAAGACCCTGAGTGGGTCAATCCCGCTGAGAGCGAATTACGCGAATTATCAAAGCGCTTAGCTACTTTGGCTGAGCCGCCAGCTGATACCGAGACAGCGCCGACACGTGTGTCTATGCCAGAGCAAGATACCGCCAATCGGCCATTTCGTCCCAGACCGATTTGGCCAGGTGCTTCTGGCCGCCCTGAAACGCAATCCCGACCGACCGCCCTGATAACTGGCAGCACTATCCAACAAGGCCCTGAAGCGATCGGACAGCGCTTGCCGCCGCCCACAGACTGGGTTGAGGAAGAAGAAATGGTACCCAAGCCCCCGGCGCAACAAGTCGCCGGCAAGCGGTCGAAGCGGCCTTCAAAATAGTCTGTTATTTTGGAGCACATGGCTGCTGCGCTTGCCAATTGGCAAGACTGCCGAAACTGACGAAAACAACCTTCAAGTCTTGGCCCTAAGCAATTGGGCAAGAAGGCACGGAGGGTGCGATCTTGGGTCACGTCATTGTCGTGGGAAATGAAAAGGGTGGTGCAGGTAAATCGACCTTATCGGTGCACATCGCCGTTGCTTGCGCAATTTCTGGGCTGAAAGTGGCGGCTTTAGATCTTGATCGGCGTCAGCGCACTTTTGAACGATATTTTGAAAATCGGGCACGTTGGTCCAATTCTAACGACGCAGACTTACCCATGCCAGATTTCTTTTTCTTGGGTAAACCGGCCGCCGAGCGTCGGGTTGAGGCAGAGGCTGAGGAAACGGCTGCGACGCAAGCGCTGATTTCTCAAATGCGGAACAGCCACGATATTGTGATCATCGATGCCCCAGGTGCGGATACGCCCGCATCGCGCGCCGCGCACGCCTGTGCCGATACATTGGTTACTCCATTAAACGACAGCTTTATCGACTTCGACCTTTTGGCAGAAATTGATCCTGTGACGGGCGATGTTGGAAAGCCCAGTGTCTATGCAGAAATGGTTTGGGAAGCACGCAAGCTGAAGGCTGCGTCCAAAGGTAAGCCGATAGATTGGGTGTTGATGCGCAACCGCCTTTCGCCACTCGATGCCAAGAATAAGCGCCGTGTCGGCGATGCCTTAGCCGCATTGGCCCAGCGCATCGGCTTTCGCGTCGCGCCCGGTCTGTCTGAGCGCGTGATTTATCGCGAAATGTTCACGGCAGGCCTTACCCTGCTGGATCTAACCGATGAAGGGGCTTCAGCTTCTTTCACCTTAAGCCACGTCGCTGCCCGACAAGAGCTGCGCGATTTGATGCTGGCCCTCAAACTGCCAAAGATAAACGGCACAGGCGCGGTCGGTTTCTAGGGGCTATCACGAGGCTAGCCGCCCTTAGGGCATGGGCGCGCCGCGCGATGCCACCAGAATTTGATACCATTCATCAGGGCTCAACTGGATCTTGAACACTTCGCGGGTCTCCAAAATGCGTTGCGGATTCTGTGTGCCCACTAAAGCGATTGGCTGGCTTGGATGCGACGCGACCCACGCATAGGCAATTGATGTGCGCGAGACACCATGTGTTGCAGCGACCTTATCTAATGCTGCGATCACGGCCTTCGTGCGGGTATCATCGCCATCTTTTGCTAAGCGACCACCACCCAAAGGCGACCAAGCCAAAACAGAGGCACCGATCTCCATCGCCAGGTCCAAGGTCCCATCCGTCATGGCGTCGAGCGCGAGCGGCGAAAACTCTGGCTGGAAAGAGATAATGTCGGTGTTGAGGTGGGCAGATAACGCGCGCGCTTGTGCCACGGTGTAGTTGGAAATCCCGAAGGTGCGAATCTTGCCCGCTTGGATCAAATGATCGACCGCACGCGCAATTTCCGCGGGATGAGTCAGAAGGTCAGGGCGATGGATCTGCCAAAGGTCCAATACGTCGGTATGGAGGCGGCGCAGCGATGCTTCGCAGGCATTGACCAGATAATCATAGCTGGAATTGTAAGGCGTTGGCGGAATGATGCCGCCCTTGCTGGCCAACACCATCTTGGAGCGCAGACTTGGTGCTTGCTTGAACACTTCGCCCAGCAAGGCTTCAGCATCGCCAAAGCCAACTTGTGGGTTTTGAAAGCCATAAATATCGGCTGTGTCGAAGAAATTGATGCCAGCTTCAAAAACTGATTCCACCAGTTTCTGCGCTGCTTTCACCTCAATGCCAGCAAAACGCCACATGCCCCAGCCGAGGCTCGTAATCATCAAGTCGCTTTTGCCAAGACGGCGCAGGTTTGTCGGTTCCATGGAAGACATTGGCACTTTTTCTTTCTGGGGTGGCGAAGAACTTCAAGGTCTGTATTCTAGCCCAACTTGCAACAGCCTCGCTAGCCATGCCATGTCACAGGCTGCATAAGGTCAGACCCTTCTTAAGGCGAGAGGGGTGATTGAGAGGTAGGGTGATGCGCCGTCGTTGGATGTTCTTGGCACTAACAGGGATTGCTTTGACGGTGGTGGCTGTTTGGCCTGCTCCCGCCCCCATCAGCCATCCGTATTTTGCCGGGTTGCAGCCAGCAGCGGTTGAAAACATCGCCCATGGCGGCGGGCAGGGCCATGCACCGCCCAACACGTTGGAAGCCCTACAATTGGCGGATGCCATGGGGGCGGATGTGTTGGAAATTGATTTGCAGATCACCAAAGAC